>NZ_JAUBSD010000004.1:0-134073 GCF_036704575.1 Microcoleus sp. K5-D4 | reverse complement strand
ATAGCTGGTATTTATAATTATGAACTTTCTTTGAAGACAAATTAGCCATCGCCTGAGACTTTCGCAAGAGGTCTAATATTAGGCAGGTAAAATTTTATCATTTTAGTTGAAGAGTTTGATTTTTATAACCGCATATGAACGCCGATTAATGCGGATATAATTTAGTTATTTATCCCTCATAACTCTTGAGGCAATTCCTCGCTATTGAAATCTTTGTACAGATCGCAGTACAATCGATCGATATTGCATCTGAGGAATCTCCCCATGTCAGAACCGTTTTCTACTGAGATTAGCGATCGCATCTGCACTCACATGAACGAAGACCACGCTAGTGCTGTCGTGCTATATGCTCAAGCATTTGGCGACCAACCGCAGGCAACGGAAGCTCAAATGCTCGCTATTGATGCCAACGGCATGGATTTAACCGCTAAAGTAAATGACGAAACAGTGCCTGTTAGAGTAAATTTCGATCGCACTTTAAAAGACGCCGAAGATGCTCACCACACTCTGATTGAAATGGTGAAACAAGCTCGAAAAGTTGCTAAGTAGTCAATTGCGTACTATTCTGTTATAATTTTAACGTTTGCATTACGGAATTTAGTCCCGTTAAATGGTGGTTAAGGAGTAAAGTCCTTACTAAAAACAGTTAGTTGGGGGAAATCATTTTAAGGACTAAATTCCTCACTGCCAACAAAATATTTAATAAAGTTGAATTAACATCTAAAATATCAAATAAAATGACAGAAAATTACCCAAACCCTAAAGCATTAGATGTCGTCAATGGCAGTAAAAATAACCACTTCGACGCCCTGGTAAAGCGAATAGATTTGATGATTCGCGCCCGCTATTCGCTGCTGTACATTGTCGGCGCGGAGGAGGAACCGGTCGAGGCTGTAATTGACCAAGTAGCGCTGCAAGTAACTCCCGCGCGCCGGGTGTTGTTCTGGGATCTTGTGCGTGGCTGGGAGGATAACGGTTCTGGGAAAGGTTCGGTAATGGCGGCGCTCGATCGCGTCAGCAAAACTGCTGTTGAAGAATATACCATATTTGTTCTGCGGGATTTGCACCCTGTTTTGAAATATCCATACAGCGAAAAAAGCGCGGCGGTAGTGCGAGAATTGCGGAATTTAACGCGGGAATTGAAGCGCAGCAAAAAAACTATAGTTCTTACTTCTCACACGCTGGAATTGCCCGAAGAATTGAAAGAAGAAGTAACAGTAATTGATTTTCCTTTGCCCAACGTGCAAGAAATCGACAGTTTAATTTCCCACGTTGTGGAAAAGCCGCAACAGTTGCAAGTTAGCGGTTTAGCAAGAGAACAGTTGGTTAAAGCTTGTCAGGGTTTGAGTCGCGCTAGAATCGGGCGGGTTTTGGCTAAAGCTTTGGCCGCCAAACAGCAAATTAACGAGTCAGATATTGACGGAGTTTTGGAGGAAAAACAGCAAGCAATTCGCCAAACGGGAATTTTGGAGTTTTTCAACTCCAGAGAATCCCTAAAAAGTGTGGGCGGCTTGGAAAATTTGAAACAGTGGGTAAAGATGCGGCAAGATGCTTTTACTGACGAAGCGCGTCGCTACGGCATACCCAATCCGAAAGGCGTTTTGTTAGTAGGAATTCAAGGCACAGGCAAATCTTTATCTGCGAAAACAATAGCCTCAGAATGGCGTTTGCCGCTGTTGCGGTTGGATACTGGGAGATTGTTTGGCGGCGTGGTCGGGGAAAGCGAAAGCCGCGTCAGGCAAATGATACAATTAGCAGAGGCGATCGCACCTTGCGTGTTGTGGATCGATGAAATAGATAAAGCCTTCGGCAACATTATCAGCGGTAGCGACGGCGATTCGGGAACTTCGCGCCGGGTATTCGGCAGTTTGATTACTTGGATGCAGGAAAAAACCAGTCCGGTGTTTATTGTCGCAACTGCAAATAACGTGCGGATTTTGCCCGCAGAGTTGCTGAGAAAAGGCAGGTTTGATGAAATTTTCTTTTTGAATTTGCCCTCAGAATCGGAACGGCAAGATATTTTTAAAGTGCATTTGCAGCGTTTGCGGCCAACTAGATTGCGCGAGTTTGATTTGGGGGTTTTGGCGAAGTGCGCTGAGAATTTTAGCGGTGCAGAAATCGAGCAAGTTGTAATTGATGGATTGTATCGAGCCTTTGGCACCTTTGTCAACGGACAGCGCCGGGATTTGATGACGGAGGATATTTTGAGGTCGATCGAGGATACTGTACCTTTAGCTGCGATCGCGCGATCGCAAATTGAAGATTTGAAGCGCTGGGCGGCGGAAGCCGGCGCGAGAACAGCATCTAACGATACTCACTTAATTGATGAATTGAAACGCTACAGCCAGCGGCGAAGGGATGCGATCGACAATTAACCCCACTTGTAGGCTGCGTCAGTTAGTGTCTAATTAATTCTCGGAAAAATTACATTTGACGCACTTTCCTAATCGCATGGTGCGTCAGTTCATGGCTGATTAATTAGCCCAAATATCTCCCGTTATGACGCACCCTACTACTACGAACCTAATTTCAAAATATCCGCAAAAATAGCATTTTGCTCAACCATTCTCCCCGCATCCGGCGAATCGTAAACCACTAACAGCGAATTCTCCTCCCCCAAATAGGGAAACAGACTCAATCCCTCAGCATTGTCCGTATTAACCTTAAAAGGTAAGTCAAACAATACCTCCAAATCTCCCCCATCTTGCCCACTAATACTGTCGCCCGATCGCCCTAAAATCCCCTTTAACCGAAAAACCCTCATCGCCCCAGATAAAGTCATCGTCGGCCCCGCTAAAACAATCAAATCTTCCCCGTTCCAGCACAATTCTCGCACGCCCAAACCATTCAAATCAACAAAATGTTTGTTGTACAATTTCCCTCCTTTCCCAATTTCCTTAAGCCTTAAAACTCCCGCTTCTGCCTCTTCAACTTCTATTTCTAAAATTATCGCCCAACCCCGCAGCACCGGCCCCCGCAAACCAAGAAAAATGCGATCGCCCCGCACCGCCAACCCTTCAATATCAAAGCCATTTTCTTTACTCGGAATCGGCACAGATAAATACAAGCCGAGGTGGGTGTCATCTTTGAGCGCGTCTGTCAGCAAATTGCCTGTTTCTGTCCGCTGCAGGCATCCCACTGTCAGTTGAATTTCGGGATTGTCTGAATCAGGAATTGACTCGCACAAAATCCCGTCTTTCATAGGAATGCGCGCCAGTAAATAGCGGTTGACCTCTGTCACGATTTGTGCTAATCTTTCAATGTCTTTGCGGGGGTCTTTGCCTTTAGCTTTTTTGCGTTTGGTGCTGTGAGAACCCACCACCCAAAGATAATCGCTGCTGAAATCAATTCCTTCAATATCGATTTCGCATTCTCCAGGTAGATCGATAAAATCTGCGATCGCAAATCTTTGATGTTCTCCAAAAATATGAGGCGCGACAGGCGACAAACGCTCGATCGAAGTCGTTTCATCGGAACCCAGCCACAAATGGCCATCAGGAGTTAAAGCAACAGCGGATAAGTCTGTAATAATATCAGCGACTTCGCTGTTTAATTGCAGCATTAGCCGGCCGAGCAAAAAGGATTCTGGCATAATTATTAGGATCAAAACTATTCTTAGGGTAAGTCATTATAGTTAAACCTGCTTGAAACTGAGATCTTGCCACAGGTGTAGTAGTCCGCCGGGAATTCCTTCTCCGTCTCAAAGCTTGCATTCAGTTAAAACTGAAATGTTGCACCATTCTCAATAAAGCTTTTATGGGCGGGCTAGGATCAACGGCCCACAAGAAAATTTAATTTTTGTGGAACAGCCCGGAAAGCCTGTTCATGACAGAGGTGCAAGATTTGAGTTAAAACCGACAGAAAACTAAAACAGATATCCTCCTCAAGCCTCATAGCAAGAACTTCCGTTTTGAGATAAGAATTTTTAACCCCTAGCGGGTCAAACCGCAGTCGGCGGTAATTATTCCGCAAACCGAACCTTCACAGACGGATAACACCCTAATTGAAGCATTAACATCGCCGTTACCTTTCGTTACGATAAGGAGACAGAGAGAAAAACCTCTCATTCGTAAAATCAGAGGTAGCCATTATGAACGGTACATTTCGCGTCGGCAACCTGTTTGGGATTCCCTTCTTTGTCAACGCATCTTGGTTTTTAGTTCTGGGTTTAGTAACCTGGCAGTACGGCGGCGCATTAGCTGCCCTGTTTCCCACATTGGGCCCCGTAGCGCCCTGGATGCTGGGATTCTTGACAGCGTTACTGTTATTTGCTTCGGTCTTAGCCCACGAATTAGGACACAGTTGGGTAGCCATTAAACAGGGAATTGGCGTGAAATCAATTTCGCTATTTCTGTTTGGCGGACTGGCTAATTTGGAAAGAGAATCTAAAACCCCAGCCGAAGCATTTTGGGTAGCCATTGCAGGCCCGTTGGTCAGCTTATTGTTATCCGGTTTGTTAACAGCGATCGGCATCGGTGCTGGTCTCACAGGACCCGCAGCCGCCATCGTCGGACTTTTAGCTTCCATCAACTTAGTTCTAGCCTTATTTAACTTAATTCCCGGTTTGCCCCTCGACGGCGGCAACATCCTCAAAGCGATCGTCTGGAAAATTACTGGCAACCCTTACAAAGGTGTAATTTTTGCTAGCCGCGTCGGTCAAATAATTGGTTGGATTGCCATTGCTACAGGCATCTTCGGCAATATTTGGAATCTAGTAATCGGTTGGTTCTTACTGCAAAATGCCGGTCAATCTGCCCAATATGCCACAGTCCAAAATCAACTGGCAGGCCTGACAGCGGCAGATGCTGTGACCCCCGAAAGTCCGATCGTCTCCCAAGACTTGTCCCTCAGAGAATTTGCCAACAACTACGTGATCGGTAGCACTCAAACCTGGCGCAGGTTCCTGGCAACAGATGATGCCGGACAATTGGTAGGTGCGATCGACCTTGATGACCTCAAAACCATTCCTACCGGAACTTGGCCCCAAGTTTTAGTCAAAGAACTCCTGAAGCCGATCGAATTTTCCACCACCGTCAAACCAGAATTATCCCTCCTCGAAGTCGTCACCCTTCTGGAACAGCTAAAAGTACAAGAACTCCCCGTCATTCGCGAAAACGGTGTCCTCGTCGGACTTGTAGAAAAAGCTGAAATTGCCCGCCTGCTACAAAGACGAGCCGAAGCGAACCCTGCTTGATCTTCTCAGATACTTGACAAATAATAGTTAAACCCCCTCGATTTCTCCTTACCAAAAGGGCGATCGGGGGGGTTAACTCTAGCTTCACAAAAGTCAAGTCAAACACTAAATTATTAGCAGCAAATCAAGCATAATAATTATCAAAGTGTATTGACCTGTGAGCGAGGATGTTTTGCCACCTCATGACTATTGGGGCGGTCTCTAAAATAACTGTTCTGGGAGTACCTATGCAGAGATGCTTTCTACAGCAACTTTATAGGTAATATCAATTCCGGCAGCATCGGAATAGTAACATCCAGTCAACAGTCAACCACGGACTGTACAACCGAAATCCATCTAATTCATCTGCGTTAATCTGTGTTAATCTGCCTGTATCTGCGGTCAAAAAAGAGAATTTATCGTACCGCAGATGACAAGAGATTGACGGAGATTCACGCAGATGTCGAGAAGAGAGATAGGAATAATTCCGATGCTAACAGATTTGATATAAGGTGAGCGTACCCACACCCGATAACTCAGCAAATTTATAGGAGAAGATGCACATTGCGCCCCCTAACGCTCAATTTCATCAATCAAATCTAGTATTTTTTGATAATCAAAATTATATAGATGATTCATCATAACTTCCGCAAAAACATCATTATCGCTGCCGATTTCCTCAATTGTTGTGGCAATCAAGTCGAAGTCAGCCTCACGGACTGCCTGTTTTAGATTGCTCGTCCATTCTGGGGGAACTTTCGGCTTGGAGTCCAGCGTAAATATTGCAGCACTATCAGATATTTTTTCTTGTACCATTCTTGAACTTTGCGATAAATCATTGACTTCAACATATTTATTGATGACTTCACCAGCACCCGCTGCGGTAACAACTTGAATGTCAAACTTGAAGACTGTCCCGTGTCCCACTTCGCTCTCGACAGTAATGTCGCCCCCCATTAATCTTATGAACTCGCGGCTGATGTTTAATCCTAAACCCGTACCTGTTTGAACTTTCTTTTCTGATGAAGTTTGCACCAATAATTCAAATATGCTTTCTAATTTTTCCGGGAAAATACCAACTCCTGTATCGGCTATTTCAAAACCTATAAAAAGAGTTCGTTGAGGTTCTCCACTATTTAAAAATTCGTTTTCGGCAGGCTTAATGATTCCTTCTTGCTTGGAGCCTACGGTGATTAAAACTGAACCATACTGGGTAAATTTAACCGCATTATCTAATAGATTTATCAACACTTGTCGCAACTTAACCTCATCAGTTTGCACGTATTGGGGAACATCGGAAGAGCAGTCAATAATTACTTGCAATCCTTTATTTTTTGCCGTAATTTGAAACATATTTTGCACGTCCCCCAGCAAGCGGTACAAGTCAAAAATTTTGGCGTTGAGTGCCATCCGCCTACCTTCTATTTTAGATAAGTCTAAGACTTGATTGATCAGTTGAAGCAGGTGTTCTCCGCTGCGACGAATAATTTTGATATTTTCTTTCTCCGACAAAGTTAAATTAGCGCTGGGTTCCATTAATTGAGCGAAGCCGAGAATGGCGTTGAGGGGGGTTCGCAATTCGTGGCTCATGTTGGCGAGAAAAAGGCTTTTAGTTTTGTTGGCAGCTTCTGCGGCTTCTTTGGCTTGTTGGAGTTCTTGTTCTGCTTGTTTGCGATCGCTCGTATCAATGATTATGCCGTGCCAGACAATATCTCCATTTTCGCGCAATTCTGGTCGAGAATAACCTTGCAGCCATTTGAGTTTTCCCGATGCTGTCACAATCCGCCACTCGTGGGAAAATGGTTCGAGATCAGTGGCACTTTTGACAATTGCCTGGAAGTAACTGGAGCGATCGTCCGGGTGTATTTGTTCGTAGAGTAAAGCAGAGTTGTTCTGGATTTCCTCCGGCTCTAATTCTTGAATTTCTCGGCATAGAGGACTGATATATTCCATCTTGACTGAGCCGTCGGGATGCTGCACGAAGATGTAAAGCTCTCCCGGAACAGTGTTGGCTAATTTGTGAAACAGAGCTTCGCTTTTTTGCAAGGCTAATTGTGCTTGTTTGCGCTCGCCAATATCAATCCCAAATCCAAACAAAAAATCCAGACTGCCACCTTCGTCGAGCACCGGTGTGCCGTGCCACTCGACTAACAAAGTCCGATCGTCCGAAGTGAGAATGCGATGTTCGTTAACCGTTTGCTCCCGCGCTGTTACGCCCGTAAAAATCGAATGTAATCCGGCTCGATCGCTTGGGGGTACAAATGTCGCTAAGTAATCTTTGCCTGCAACTTCTGTGGCAGTATAGCCCACAGCTTCCAGCATACTGTTATTCGCCAGCAGGATTTTACCCTCAGAGTCGATCGCCACAAAAAAAATCGGAGAATTTTCGATAATCTTTAAGTTAAAGTCGCGCTCTTGACGGATAATTTTTTCAGCTTGCCTGCGCTCCTCAATTTCGAGCTGCAAGCGGGCATTGATCGAGGCTAGCTCGATCGTGCGATCGACTACTTCAATTTCGAGGGTACGGTTGTAGTCAGCTAATATTTGCTCTGCCTGTTTGCGAGCTGTAATATCTTTAAAAACAGTAAGAACATAAAGGATATTCCCCCCACCGTCAAACACCGGCAGCGCTCGCACTTCCAAACGAATATTTTTCCCGTCTCGGCGAATATCCACATCTTCAGCAATCACCTCCAAGCCACTCAACGCCCGCACAAACGGCATTTGCTCGACCGGGTATAGTTGATTAGTGCCTGCTATATAAATTTGATAAGCTTCTGCTAGCTCTGCTGCGGTGGCATCGGGCATTTCTCCCCTGCCCAATATCTGCTCTCCCGCCGAATTGATGAAAATAAATGCACCACCCGGAGTCATCGCCGAGACTCCAACAGGCAAATTTTCTACCAGCTTGGCAAATTTTTCTTCACTTTCTGCCAAAGCTTGAAAAGACTGTTTCAGTTGAGCTGCCATCTCGTTGAAAGAGTGCGCTAATTCGCCGACTTCCTCAACCCTACTGACAGCAACAGGGCGATCGAACTCTCTGACGGCAATATCTTTAGCTGCTTCGTTGAGCCGCAGCAGCGGCAGCGTTACCCACCTAGCTGTCAGCACTCCAGCAATTGTCGATAGCAGCAGCGCCGCCCAACAAAGTAAAATTGTAGTGCGCGTATTTTTGTTAATTTGCCCCATGAAATCTGATTCGGGAACTGCGATCGCAATCAGCCAGTTCAAACCGTAAACATCAGAAAAGGGCAGCACTTCCACAAAATATTCCTCCCCGTCTCGGCTAAATTGCAGTTGCTGCCGCTGCTGAATGTCGCCAAAGCCCCCGAAGTTTTCGTACAAATATTTAGCTGCAGTGCGAATGACAGGATTTTGGCTGTCTAAAACATTCACCCGCTGCAGTTGCGGCTTTCCAGACATCTTTCTAAAGGGTGATTCTTGACTCGAACTGGCAACCAGCAAGCCCGATCGTTCGATCGCGAAAATTTGTCCCGTTTTGCTAAGCTTGATGCGATGGAGATATTGCTGAAGCTCCGAGAGCGAAAAGTCTACTGCACTAACTCCCAGCAATTTACCATTTCGAGCGCGAATCGGTTGGCTGGCAGCAATAAAAACCGTCCCAGGAGTAAAACCCGGATAAATGCTCGTCCAAATCGGTTTATTAGCTGCGACAGCTTCCTTGTACCAGGGGCGGAGACGGGCATCGTAGGTTCTGGGTTCTGCCTTTAATTTAGCGGTGCGAGTGCCGTTGCCGTCTGTAGCGTAGTAAATGCTGTGAAAGTTGCTAGACTTGTTCGCCGCGACAATTTGCAAGCTGTTATGCGTGGGGTTGCGCCAAATGCCGAGATATTCTCCTGATTTTTCAGCGCCGAAGGATATCCATTGAATGCTTTTAAAAGATCGCATTTGCTGCCAGAGGAACTTCTCTCCCCGAGGCTGTGGCTTTTCTAACTGTAAGTTTAATTCACCGCGCTCGATCGCTTCAGCGTTAAGTTGATTTACCCACTGGGTATGTTCGAGAAAAGAAATCAGCTTTTCTTCAACTCTCTTTCCCGTCTCCGCGATCAATTTCTCGGCGAGCTCTTCGACTGCTTTGTCTCCGTTGCGAAAGGACAGATACCCGACAATCCCCACTGCTGCGACGATTTGCAGCACAAAAGAGGCCACTAGAAGGCGACGCAGGGAGATTTTTGGTTGGTGTTGAGAAGTTTTACTCGCGAATCGGGGCAACGGCATAGGCTGATGACTAATTGCTCCCTAACACTTTAACTGTTCCAGCCTGTAATTTCACTGAGGGGCGATCGAGGTGTTTCCTTGCCATCAAAACACCTCCCACACAGACACATAAAATTTTAGATTTTAAATTTTAGGTTAAATAATTGGGAATGAATGATCAAGCTCGTGCTTTCGAGCTTCGCTACAGTTGCATTCTTTCTTTTTTTCAACTGGTATGACGCACTGTTAGCTGAGAATACCTCTGCCATTTTCTTGCTTTGGTGGGTTTCCTAGCTCAACCAAACCTAATTCTTCCCTCAAACCTCTTCGGTTCATCAATTACATCCGTTAAATCCCGTACACAATTGGTGGCAGAACATCCATCCATTACATCCATTACATCCGTTAAATCCCGTACACAATCGGCGGCAGAACTTCTCTTTAACAGCTACGCGGAAAATCCCCCGCTTGTCCACACGGATATAGCGAGGGGCTAGAATAGGTATTCTCGGAAAATATAAAGTAGTGGCAGTGGCTTTTGTCCAGCCATTGCCATCTATAGAAGCCATACTGTTTGAGGCTCACAGAAAGATTTCAGAGCCAATTCTCTGCTTGCAGTCAATGCTTGAAGTCAAACCAACCTGTTCAAGCAAGAAGTCAAAGCAAGTCGTAAAGGCCTAGGCTACTTCTTCTTCTTCTCGATCAATTTGGCGCAGGTGAATGTGCTTGCGTCCCAGAGAGATTTCAAATTCATCTCCTGGCTGGAGTTCCATCTGTTTGGTGTAGGCAGCTCCAATCAGTAAGTTGCCGTTAGATTGAACGCTAATCCGATAGCTGGCAGAGCGTCCGCCGCGTCCATTGCCGTTTTGCTTCCCGTCTAGCTGAATGCCTTCTGCATCAATCAGCGCATTCAGGAATTTCATCATGTTGACCCGTTCTACGCCGTTCTTGGTAACGGTGTAGTAGCCACAGGCTCTAGCTTTTTCTTCCTTGGTAAGGTTCTCTAGGTCTTTGACCTTTTTGATCAGATCTTCGCCTTCAAGGGGTTCGATATTTTTCTTTTTAGCCATTTACTGAGTCCTGAAATATTCAACTGGTGTACGGATTTTTTCTCGGTTGGTTTTTGGTTTGACCAAGAAACTTTAGCTTTATAGCTGGTCGTAAAACCATATTACACCGATCGGCTCAATTGTTAACCACTATTATCTAAATATTTTTAATAACCTGCAGTCTTTCTTGAGGAGTAGCTGCAGCCGGTGCGAGCAATCTCTAAACTCGGTAGCATAAGCTATCAGCTATCAGCTAGCTAAATATTTGCCCCGCTCTTAAAATCCCATGAAGTTAACCACACGCGGACACTACAGTGTCAAAGCATTACTGGATCTAAGTTTGCAACCTCGCTATGGCCCGACATCGGTGAAATCGATAGCGAAGCGACAGGAGTTACCTGCTCCGTATCTAGAAAAATTGCTGATTGAAATGCGACGAGCCGGTTTAGTCCAATCTGTTCGGGGTTCCCAAGGAGGATATCAATTAGCCCGCATGCCCGCTCAAATCTCTTTAGGACAAATCTTAGAGGCTGTAGGTGAAACTATTGAACCTTTACCTCGACATTTCCCCGACGCGACGCAAGCAGAGGACTGGGTAACATTCAGTTTGTGGAACCGATTGCACAAAAAACTTGCCGAAGCGCTGTACAGTATTTCCCTCGAAGACTTATACTATGATGTCCGCAGTTGGCAAGCGGCTCTTGGGGAAGAAACTAGCTTTATCATTTAAATGGTAAGTTCATTCATTCGATCGCCAGCAATCACACATGGACGCAACACTTGTTACTTACTTTGGCGGCTGTCACTGCGGAGCTGTCCGCTTCCGTGTCGCCGTTGACAAACACGAAGCATCAGATTGCAACTGCTCTATCTGCAAAAAGAAGGGATTTTTGCACCTCATTGTGCCGCCGGAACGTTTTACCTTGCTCAGTGGCCAAGATGTTTTGACCACCTATACATTTAATACAGGAACTGCTCAACATACTTTCTGCGGAATTTGCGGCATTCACTCGTTCTATCGCCCCCGATCGCATCCCGATCAATTCGATGTCAACGTCCGCTGTCTTGACGACGATGCCATCAAACACTTTGAGATTCTACCCTTTGACGGTGTTAATTGGGAGGAGAACGTACACTTGCTGCGCGACGAAAGTAATCTCAGCAGTTAAAATTTCTGCTAAAAAATTAAAGTCCCCAAAGGTAGCAGCAGTTAAAACCTGCGCTACCCGGACGATCGCTCCTGGTCGGACGGACTATCAAGTTTGACAAAATATATAATGATGCCGGATGAATTTCCTGTTTTGATTTTAGCTGCGGTGTTGGATTATTCGATCGGCGATCCTTGGGGTTGGCCACATCCCGTGCAGGCGATGGGTTGGGCGATCGACCGCTATACTCGACTTGTCTTTAATATATGGAATAATCCCGTAGGCAAAATGCCTGAAGCAGAGGACCGTCCCGCTGGCGACCGGCACAAACTGCTGCTACGATGTGCTGGTACAATACTAGCGATCGGGCTGATTGTAGGCAGTTATACTGTCAGTTGGTCGATCGTCCAAGCTGCTAGTTGGGTGCATCCTCTTTTAGGTATTGCCATACAGACCATTTTGCTGGCAAGCTGTTTTGCAGGTCGCAGTTTGAGGGCGGCTGCGGAGGATGTGCTAGCACCTTTAAATGTTGGAGATTTAGTCAAGGCGCGAGAAAGGTTGAGCCTTTACGTCGGCCGGGATACCGAAAACTTATCCGAGCCAGAAATTCTGCGAGCATTGTTAGAAACTGTAACAGAGAATGCAGTCGATGGCGTGACAGCACCGCTATTTTATGCCTTACTTGGGTTCGCTCTGCCGCATCTATTATTAAGTGTTACCGCTGCCCCGATCGAGCCTAACTCGATGTGGGCGAGTGCTATAGTCCCCTTGGCGATCGCTTACAAAGCAGCCAGCACATTAGATTCTACGATCGGCTACAAAGAAGCGCCATACACAGATTTAGGATGGTTTAGCGCCAAACTAGAAGACGTGCTGACGTGGATTCCTTGCCGGCTAACAGTGATTACTTTAGCCGTTATATCTGGCAAACCGATTTACATTTGGCAGATTTGTCAGAGAGATGCTGTTAAAGATGCCAGTCCCAATTCCGGTTGGAGCGAGTGCGTTTACGCCGCCATCTTGGGAGTACAACTAGGAGGTACTAATTCCTATCGCGGAGTTCTCAAACACAAACCGCTGTTAGGCGAGCCGGTTCACCCGATCTCAGCGCCGCTAATTTGCCAAGCATTGCAATTAACTCGGTATTGCTTTCTGATTTGGTTGGGACTATCATTGCTTTTTTATACCTTATTAGGTTTGAGCCGCTAACTTATGACCTCACTAGAACAGTCCAGGAGACATAAATAACGTATTTCTGTCATTGTTCGCCTTCGGCTAAGCAATCGCAGCATCTGGTTTTCATCCGTTCGGGGTAAGTCCTGCAGAAGACACAGATCAGCCACCTACAGCAGCAAAAAAAGTTTTGACCTTTGTTCAAACCCCCAGATTCATCTGTCAAGTCAATCTCAAATCTCAAATCTCAAATCTCAAATTGTTCGATATGCCAACAGCCAACAATTAGCTCGCAGCAACCAATGACTAAAATTATCCAAATTTTATCGCCTGATGAAGTGAGGCGCACTCTCACCCGCGTCGCTTCCCAGATTGTCGAAAAATCAGGGAATCCCTCGGAGTTAGTGCTGTTGGGCATTCATAGTAGAGGAGTGCCTTTAGCTCAAATTTTGGCCGATCAAATTGAAGTTCTCGAACAAGTCAAAGTACCCGTGGGCGCTTTGGATATTACCTTTTACCGAGATGACTTGGATCGAGTTGCGATGCGGACACCGGCTAAAACAGAAATTCCTTTCGATTTGACGGGCAAAACCGTGGTGTTGGTAGATGACGTTATATATAAAGGCAGAACGAGTCGAGCGGCTTTGAATGCGGTCAACGATTACGGGCGGCCGGAGAAAATTTGGTTGGCGGTATTAGTCGATCGTGGCCACCGAGAAGTACCGATTCAGCCGGATTTTACGGGTAAAAAGTTGCCGACTGCAAAGGAAGAACAAGTTAAGGTTTACGTTCAAGAGATCGACGGGCGCGACGGAGTGGAGTTAATTAAGGGTTGATATCCTTGACCTTGGCATCGGAATAATAATTTTTGGAGTGCAGTACGATGTGCAGTGCGAGATATTGAGATCGCGATCGATCTCACGAGCGAGTCGCGACCAAATTTCTAGTTTGCGATCGCACTTGCGACCTCACAAACCAGGTTTATTCGGATATTTTTCGTTTCTGGTCGCAAATTTTTCGTATAAACCGGGTTTCTGGCCCCCATCCGTCCAGGACTGGTATCTGGGAAGAAACCTGGTTTTTAGCCAGAGCGCGGAGCGTCATGATTAATTTTAAATCGGCAGTGCAGGAGTTGAACCTGCCTGGGGCGAATTATGAGTTCGCTGCCTAAACCGCTCGGCCAACTGCCGTTAAATCTATTTCTTTGATCTAACTCAAAATGAATTATAACATAATTTCTCAGTCCGTGCTAGAACTAGAGAACAAAAATCAAAATTCTTAGATCTGCTGAGTCCCGATCGCCTGTTAGCCAATGTGCTGGAGCCGATCGACCGGACAAAGCAGTTTCTAGGACTCGGCATAAACTTATAGGCAATGGCAGTGAATTCGACGGTAGTGCTGACTCTAATTCTGCTCGCTCTCATGTTTGGAGCAGGCGTGACGAGTTCTGTTTGGGGATTTACTATAGGTCGCGAAGCCTTGCAAGGAACGACTCAACCCGATGTTCGTCCCAGCAACAATGCTGGCAGCGGCAAGCCTGGAAAGACGGCTAGCAAAGACCAAGTGAGCATTTTGAAAGAAAAAGACATTCTCACAACCGTCAAAGCACGGGTAGAAGGTCGCGATCCAGAAAAAACGGCCGGGGCAAATACTAAAACAGAGAAGGCAAGCTCTAAACCAGCCGCAGCCAAAAAACCCGCTGCACAAAATGCTAGCGCCAAGTTTCCTCTGAACAGTCGCGACGGGGGAATAACTCTGGAAGTGAGCGCGGCCAGTCAGCGCAACAATTCCATGCTGCTAGACGTGAGCATGAAAAATGAAGGATCGCAAGCTGTGAGGTTTCTCTACAGTTTCTTGAACGTCACTGACGATCGTGGCCGGGCCCTGAGCGCGACTGCCGAGGATTTGCCCTCGGAACTGCCCCCCAACGGGCAGGTGTATTACGGTACGGTGAGTATTCCCACAGCTTTGCTGGAAAATGCTAAAGAAGTTTCACTGACGCTGACAGATTATCCAGGTCAAAAACTTCAGTTGCAAATATCTGGCATTCCAGTGGCGAAGTAAAATAAAAGAAGACCAAACCTGCAGACGGATTCTCAGGTTTGATCGAGAAAGTTTTTTTAGGGAGCATTGTGTCACTTTTAGGGGCGAGAGTGCAGGAGATATCTGATTTACCCGCGATGAGTTCGACAGAGGTGCTGTCGCGGTTGCTGTCAGTGCTGTTGCTGATTGCGATTAATGCTTTTTTTGTGGCGGCTGAGTTTTCGATGGTGACGGTACGCCGATCGCGCATCAATCAGTTAGTGGAAGCTGGCGACGTTGCAGCTTTAACTGTGCAATCTTTGCAGCAAAGTATTGAGCGATTGCTCTCGACAATGCAGTTGGGAATCACTCTTTCTAGTTTAGCTCTCGGCTGGATTGGGGAAAGTACGATCGCCGTGCTAGTCCGAATGTCGATCGGCTATTTGCCGCTGCCAATTTACATCAAGTCGGCGATCGCCCATTCTTTTAGCATACCAATAGTAACTTTTTTGTTGCTAGCTTACCTGCAAATCGTACTCGGCGAACTCTTTCCCAAATCTGTAGCGTTGCTGTATTCCGAACAGCTAGCCAGAACTTTAGGGCCTCCGAGTTTATTGATTGCCCGTTTGTTCAATCCCTTTGTGTCGTTTCTCAATCAATCCACTCGATCGCTCTTGCGGTTTGCGGGCATCGAATACGATCTAAGGCATCGCCCGGTTACTCCCGAAGAACTGCAATTAATTATAGCTACTTCCAGCGAATCCAGCGGCTTGGAAGCAGAAAAACGAGAATTGCTCAACAACGTGTTTGAATTTGGCGAAGTTTGGGTAGAAGAAGTAATGGTGCCGAGGCCTAGCATTGTCGCACTTCCCAAGACAGCAACCTTTCAAACTTTGCTCGACGAAATGGCTATTTCTCACCATTCCCGCTATCCCGTGACGGGAGATTCTTTAGACGACATTATTGGGATTATTGGCTTCAAACAACTTGCAAAACCCCTAGCTGAAGGTTTGCTATCTCCCGACACGCCAATTTTACCTTGGATGGATTCGGTGAGGTTTGTGCCGGAGATGATGCTGCTGGGGGAACTGCTGCCTTTGATGCAGAGTTCGTCGGAAGAAATTGCGATCGTTGTCGATGAATTTGGCGGCATTTCCGGGTTAGTGACACTGAGGGATTTGATAGCCGAAATTATCGGCCGCACTTACGAGTCGCGCGACAGTAAAGAAATTGCTTTGCAAGTATTGGACGATCGCACTTATTTAGTGCAAGCGCAGTTAAATTTAGATGATGTGAATCAAATATTGAATTTGGATTTGCCAGTAACGGACGAATATCAGACAATCGGAGGTTTTTTGAGCTATCAGTTGCAAAGAATGCCGGCTGTGGGGGAAGTTTGGCGCGGTGACAATGTGGAACTTACGGTTGTTTCTGTGTCCGGGCCGCGGTTGGATCAACTTCAAATTCACTTGTTGGAAGGGGCTGCGGGCGAGCGAGCTTTAGATGAAATTGCAGCAGCCGATGGGGAAATTGTGGGGAAAGGGCGAAAGAATAGCGGGTTGAGTAGTGTGGCAAAATTGTCTCATTAAGATTTTGATGAAAATGGCGATCGAAATAGCGCAACTTTTTATACCAAATCTGAGTTAGCAACCCCGTTTATTCTTTAGTCTCTTAGAGAGGGACGAGAGTTTATGGAGGAACGCTTTCAACCGCCGAGTCGGAATACTGTTTAAGCATAAGGCACCGGATCTTTTAATTCCAATTCCTCAAAAGCCGCCAGCCGCAACCGACAAGAATCGCAAACACCGCAGGCATTTTCCCCGCCTGCGTAGCAAGACCAAGTTTGCTCCCAAGGTACTCCTAATTTGTTGCCTAATTGAATAATTTCTGTCTTTTTAAGTTCGATCAAAGGTGTGATAATATTAATAGCATTTCCTTCTCGACCCTGCTTTGTTCCTAACCGAAATACTTCCTGCATGGCTTGGATGTAATCGAGGCGGCAGTCGGGATATCCAGAATAATCTAAAGCGTTGACACCGATGTAAATGCGATCGGCTTCTAGAGTTTCTGCGTAGGCGAGGGCAAAGCTGAGAAAGATCGTATTTCTAGCAGGAACGTAGGTAATTGGGATGTTTTGGGACATTTCTGCAAGATTGCGATCGATCGGCAATTCCATCTCATTATCAGTCAAAGCCGAACCGCCCCACAGTGTTAAGTCAAAGTTTACTATCTGATGTGCCTTAACGCCTGCAGCAAGTGCGATCGCCCTTGCTGATTCCAACTCCCGCCGATGCCTTTGCTTGTAGTCAAAGGAAATAGCGTAACACTCGCAGCCGTCGGCTTTGGCTTGATACAAAACTGTTGAGGAATCCAGCCCTCCCGACAATAAAATAACTGCTTTCACTTAAAACATCCTCAATAAAATTAGCTTTTATATTTATATCAAATTAGTCGCAAATTGACAATAATAATAGTTGTGTAGAACATCTAAATGTAGCTTAGGCACTGCACAGCTTACCTAAAAATTAACTGGTTCCTAGGCTCTGCCTGGAAACCGAGATTGAGAGGCTCTGCCTCGCATTACGGCCAGGAAAATTAGAGGCAGAGCCTCCAGATATACGTTACCAGGCAGAGCCTAGTAACGAGTAGAAAGAAAATTCATCTTTTGTGGAACAGGCATCTTGTCTGTTCTTGAGATTGATGCAGGATGTCAGATTTAAGTTGCTAATAAATCATCGAGTTCACGGTAATCGGGCAAAGTTGTATCAATTTTAATGCCCTGCCGCAAAACTGTGCGATCGCCTTGCGCTCTAGATAACAATTCGCTGAAATTCCGCGCCTTAAACAAAATCAAATCAGCAGGTAAACCCACTGCAATTCGTCCTAAATTCGGCAATCCCATTAAATCGGCTGGAGTCTTTGTAACTGCACAGGGCCAGTCTCCATAAGGCCTATCTAAATGAGCGATGCGGACTGCCATATTAAAAACTTCTAAAACATCATGGTCGCCAAAGCCGTAAAACGGATCGCGACAATTGTCGCTAGCAACTGCAACGGGAATTCCGGCTGCTTTTAGTTCGTGCAACAGTGTCACTCCCCGCCAGCGCGGTGTATGCTGAGATTCTCGGTCTTGCAGGTAAAGGTTGCACATCGGCAAGCTGACAATGCCAATATTTGCTTCCTTGACTAATTCCAGAGTTTCTGTTACTAAATCTGACGGTTGTACGGCTAAACTACAGCAGTGTCCGCAGATTATTTGAGCCCCAAATTCATGGCGGATGGCGGTTTTTGCGACTTCCCGCAATGTTACTGAATCAGGATCGTCGTTTTCGTCGGTGTGGAAGTCGAGGTTTAAATTTCGTTCTTTGGCTAAGGCAAAAACTCGATCGAGTTGTTTGTCTAAATCGGGATTCATGTAGGCGACGCCGCCAAGAATGCCGCCAATTTGGGCAATGCGATCGGCTAATTTTTCGCCGGCGGGTGTCAGGTAATAGTCGAGGGAAACCAGGGAAACTGCTTGCAAGATCAGCCGATCGCCCCATTCGGCTTGCAGCGCTTCAAATACTTCTAAACTAACGGTTCCCTGTTTGCCCGCGCTGTCGATGTGAGTGCGGATGGCTTTGGTTCCGTGGGCGTAGCTGCACTTGAGGCCGAACTGCATCCGCCGGTAAACATCCTCTGCATTCCAGTTTTTTTCGGCATCAGCGCATACCGCTTCGATCGCGCTGGCAAAAGTTCCATCGGGATTGGGCGATCGTTCCCAAATGTGGCCTTTGTCTAAATGGGTGTGCATATCCACAAAACAAGGCCAAACTAAGCCGCCTTGCAAATCTACAACTGGGATATCTGCAATTGGGAATAAAGGTTCCGTACCTGTGGGGATGATTTGGGCGATCGCCCCTGCTGCAATTTCCAAATCCACCAAACAAAAATTGTTCTTACTCCCCGTTGTCGCCACAGTAGAAGCTGAGGGCGCGATCGATTTCATCTCTAGAAGAGACGCGGGTACGCGACCATTTTTGAGCAAATAATTAGATGTACTTGGCAACATTAATTTTGTGAGTTAGTATTTTGTTGATAATTACTGGCTACCAGTTGTAACTATAACAACCCTTGCAGGAATTGTGAACATCTCTCTTTTCCTTTTTCTCTCTTTTCTAGATTCTCTCCGCCCTCTGCGCCCTCTGCGTTTAGTTAAACAAATATCATGCAGCAAAAAAATATAAATGTTAGAGAAACTTCGATTAAATAGGTAGCTTTGCTGTTGGTACTCCCGCCCTCATCACTGAAGCACTTATGCAAAATTTTTATATTTTCAGGACAGCGCGAAAATCAGCGTCACGAGTTTTGCTATGCCGGATACTTCCAGAGCCTGAATCCTTTTGCTATCATAAATTACTGCTTCAAATTGCAGTTTCACTTTCAACTAACAGCAGCATCCATAGCAAGAGCCAAAAACAACTGTGTCAAAACCCAAGCATATAGTTTTAACATCCCATCCCGACAGATCTGGCACAAAACCTCATCCAATTTACTGGGGAGAAATCGATCCGCTGAAACGGGGGCCTGTGATTGGTAGCCTCACCAAATCGTCTCACCGGAATGCGATCGGCACTCATTCGGGTTCCTACTCTGTTTATCGCGCGCTAGCAGTGGCTTCCGGGGCATTGCAAGCAGATCACCGCCCCGATTTTACCAACACCTCTCCGGCCGCACACATCGGGCCGCACCCGAGTTGGGGCGATCGCAATTTGATTGTTTCTCTCGATCCCTTTGGGGGTTTAGTCAGCGAAGTTTATACTTCATTTCTCCAGCAAGGATATGATATTCGACCGACAATTGCTGTCACTAAAGCTCACATTAATATGCCGGAATTGCAAGATGCCATCGCTAAGGGGCGAGTGCAAATTGATGGCAAAATAGTCAAAGCAGGTGGGAATTTAGCAGTAACTAAAATTGCGATCGACCCGGTTTGGTATTTGCCGGGAATTGCTCGGCGGATTGGGGCTCAAGAAAGCGTTCTCCGCCGTGTCCTGTTCGAGCAAACAGGCGGAATGTTCTCGGATTTAGTGACGCGGCCAGACTTACACGTTTTCTTGCCGCCAATTGGCGGAACTACGGTTTATATTATTGGCGATGTCGCGAATATTTCTGACCCGGATAAGCAGTTGGCGGTACGTGTACATGATGAATGCAACGGTTCAGATGTCTTCAGTTCCGATATCTGCACTTGTCGCCCTTATTTGGTACACGGGATGGAAATTTGCATCCAAACGGCACAATCAGGCGGTTCTGGGGTAATAGTTTACTTCCGCAAGGAAGGGAGAGCTTTGGGGGAAGTGACTAAGTTTTTGGTGTACAATGCCAGAAAACGGCAGGAAGGCGGCGATCGCGCTGATGCCTATTTTACGCGCACTGAATGTGTTGCGGGAGTTCAAGATATGCGGTTTCAAGAACTAATGCCAGACGTGCTGCACTGGTTGGGGATCTCTCGAATTGACAGTTTAGTTTCTATGAGCGATATGAAATACAATGCGATTATCAATTCTGGCATTCAGGTAATCGATCGCATTCCCATTCCTGAAGATTGGATTCCTGCAGACGCACAAGTCGAAATTGTCGCCAAAAAAGCCGCCGGCTACTACACGCCAGACCCGGTGCCAGATGCTACAATTCTTGCAGAAGCGATCGGACGCGATTTAGGAGATTAAGATGGCAAAGACGCGACCGATGAGATGCGAACAATCGCGTCTTTGCTAAATAAAATTTATTGCTGGTTTTTGATCAGTCAGGGTAGGTTATGGCTAATTTGCGTTCTAGTGTGATCGTAAAAACAGATATTTGCGGATATACCGCCAGAGTCAAAAAATTATCTCAGTCGGACTTGAGTAGTTTGTTAAACGAGCATAAAAATTTTGTTTCAGATATTAGCGCCAGAAATGAAGGCAGCGTAATTAAAGGGGAAGGTGATTCATTTTGGATAATTTTCCCCAGCGTCACAGCAGCGGCAGTAGCAGCCATAGAAATGCAGCAAGAATTGAGAGCGCAACAATCTAGCAAGGCGAACGACGAACGATTGGCTATTCGCGTGTCGATTACATTAGGAGATGTCTTGCATCAAGATAAAGATATCTTTGGCGATACTGTGAATTTAACAGCGCGCATAGAATCAGTAACTCCGCCGGATGAAATATATTTGTCCCAAGCAGCATGGCTCGCGCTCAACAAAGCAGAAGTGCAAACGTCTTTTGTCAACGAGTTTTCTTTGAAAGGGATGAGCGAACCTGAAAAAGTATACAAAGTTGACCAAAGTTACAAAACGCGAATCATCAAGAATCAAGCCATAATTAAAGCTGATTTGAGGGGTTTTATAGCTTATCAAGAATCTAATTCTATCAAAGATGTGGAATATTTGCTCACGAACTTTGATACTTTTGAAAAAACAATTTGCGAAGAATACGGCGGCACAATTCGGAGTATTGTTGGTGATTCGCATTTGTTGACTTTCCCGGAAGCTCACTCAGCCTTAGCGGCAATGGAAAGTCTGTGCGAGAATTGGAAACTTTTTATTGACGCCAATCAAATACCTTGTGGCTTGTCGGTGGGAGTTGCGAAGGGAAATCTATATATATTTAGGTCTTGCACTTACGGAAAAGATATTCACATAGCCGACAGGCTGGAAGATTTAAGTAAAATAGTATCTCCGGGGAAAGAAAAAAACTCGGTGATAGTTTCCGATCAAATAAAACGCGAAGTCAGCGGGTCGAAGTGGGAATATAAGCTGATAAAAATCGATAAAAATGCGATTTTAGATAATCTTTTAGATTACAGTCAGTTTGACTTTTTTCAAGAAAACGATGTTTACCGCTGTTTGGTTGTATGAAGTTGCACAATATTGAACTTGAGACTGTAGAATATCTGAGAACGCCGGCTGCTATTCGCCAAAAGTGCGATCGGCTTTTTGATTTAGCCCGCCTAGACAAACTCCGCTACTTCCGCGTCGATTTATCCCAACTCGACAACGCAGCAAATTATGTAATTGCCACAACCGGCCAACAGTATCCCGATTTTAACATTCCCTTTCACAGTCGCTGGCGACATTTTGAAGCTGGCAACCTGCCGCGACTCGCCGAATTGGATGCAGCTTTAGCAGAATTTTCACCGGTTGAAAAAGCTAAGATCAAATTTGATTTAGCAATTGTCAGCGTTTTGATCGATGCCGGTGCTGGTGCCGATTGGCAGTATTGCGAACCTGAAACCGGACAGGTTTACCGCCGTTCTGAAGGGTTAGCAATAGCCAGCTTGCGGATGTTTTGTCAAGGTGTTTTTTCCAGCAATCCCGATTTTCCTTGGCAAGCGGATTCTCGCGGACTTTCTCTATTAAAACTCGAAACCTTAGCTGCAGGATTTCAGGTAAGTCGAGACAATCCGCTAGTTGGTTTAACAGGCCGGTTAGAATTATTGCAGCGTTTGGGGAAGGCGATTTGCCAACATCCATTATTATTTGGTAGCGCCAACCCGCGTCCGGGCAATTTGGCAAAATACTTGCTCGACAGTCGGGTTTCTGGAGCCAAAACTGTGAAGGCTGCTGAAGTGTTGAGCGCTGTTTTGACAGGTTTTGGGGAAATTTGGCCGGGAAGATATGCAATTGGTGGCGTTAATTTAGGCGATGTTTGGCGGCATCCGGCTTTAACAGGAGAAAATTTGGTAGATGAATTCGTGCCGTTTCACAAACTGTCGCAGTGGTTGACTTATTCGCTGTTGGAACCGCTGCAAGAACTTGGTTTAGAAGTCGCCGGATTGGATAAGTTAACGGGATTGCCGGAGTACCGCAACGGCGGTTTGTGTTTGGATATCGGGCTGCTGCAGGCAAAAGATTCGGCTATTTTTGAGCAGAGTTACTTGCCTGGTTCTGAAGTTATAGTAGAATGGCGATCGCTGACTGTGAATCTTTTAGATAAAATTGCCACAGCTATTCGAGAAAAGCTGCATTTGAGTGCGACAGACTTGCCGCTGGTGAAGATTTTGCAAGGAGGAACTTGGGCGGCCGGGCGGAAAATTGCGGGCGAATTGAGGGCTGGTGGAGGGCCGCCAATTCAGATTAAAAGTGACGGCACTGTGTTTTAGGGGGAAGAAGGAAGTTCGGCAACGGATTCTATAACGGATGTAACGGATGTAACGGATGTCTGGAAGAAGGAAAAGGGAAGAAGGAAAAGGGAAGAGGGAAGAAGCAAGAAGGAAGAGGGAAAATTATCCCCTCTTCCAACTTAAAACTCAAAATTCAAAATTCAAACCTGAAAACTATACCTCACACTACACTCCCAACAAGCTGCTTACCGGCAAGTGCGATATTTGACGTGATAAACTAAACCGCGATGAGCCAAATCGAAGGAGTCAACGGTGGCCATGCCGGCACCGCGGGCTGTCATTGCAGCATTTACTCTCATATTTACACTGTCGCCGCAGCGAGACCAAACATTAGCTACAGTGGCTAAGCTATCTCGAACATTGTAGTTAGTTTCGCCGCTGAGATTCCGATTAAAAATGGGGCCGCGGGCTCCAGCGAAAAAGTATTCTGCTCGCAGGTTGCCTGTGGTTTTGGGAGCCACGTAGCCGCGATAATCAGCATCGTAGATAGAAATTTGGTAGCCTTGGGGTACTTTGATGGGAATGCTCAGATTGCAGCTTTTCCGGCTTTCTGTTGAGACATTTCCCAGGGCTGCAAACTTGTCAAATAGGATGGTCAGTTCTTGACCATCGGGGCTGACGCTGACGCTGGCGGAGCGATCGGGGCAACCGCTACCGCCGTAGCTTGCACCTAAAATTTGAACCAGCGGATTAGCCAAGGCGGGGCTGATAGAAGCAGTCATTAATGCCGTAGCTAGCAATAGTTTTACAAACTTCATGGATGTTCTCCTTAATAAGTTCAGTTGTGTGTTAGGAGCACCCTAAAAAAATGGAACTGAATTTCGGTAATGCGTTTTAAAGTTGGATATAACCGCCTTCATGATGAAAGATGAAAAGCCAGTCAAGCCAACCTTATGACCTCATGTGCAGTTCCTATTCAGGTTTTTTCGATTAGTGAATTAATCGAAAAAATAGGTTTTTTGTTGATACTTCTTAAGATTCATATCTGTTGGTAAAAGTTCCGGAAGATTTCGGGGCGAAACTCCGGATCAGTGTTAATCGGCTTGGATGGAGCGCGAGACAGCGAAACCAGTGGGGAGGCTTTTGGGCCCGGATCTGCGTTCTTAGGAAGAGTGCGGGAAGGAGAGGAAATGAGAGAATGACATATTTGTGTATTTTCAAACCTCGCATACTTAGTGTCGCGCTGGGCGGATGAAAGGCAAGTGTAGAAGTAATTTTATTCGCGCGGTATTTGTGTTTTCAATAGGGGTTTGAGATAAGTAGTCCAGGACGCAAGGGCGGCAGAAACCTGCTTTTTTTGCGTCAAGAATGCCTCGATGGCTGATAAGTTAGAATAAAGCAAAGTAATTATTCAAAAAAATGAGTGCTAAAGTTACTGTCATTGACCATCCTTTGATACAGCACAAGTTAACTCTCATGCGGCAAACTCAAACGAGCACGGCGAAATTTCGCCAATTGCTGAAAGAGATTGGAATGCTGCTAGCCTATGAAGTGACGCGAGATTTGCCGCTAAAATACGAACAAATAGAAACGCCGATCGCCAAAATGAATGCACCGGTGCTGGCTGCAGAAAAGAAAATTGTTATTATTTCGATTATGCGTGCCGGTCAGGGACTGTTAGATAGTATTTTAGAACTGATTCCGTCTGCGAGGGTAGGACATATTGGTTTGTACCGCGATCCGACAACTCGGATGGCGATCGAATATTATTTTAAAGTTCCCCAGGATATCGAACAGCGAGATGTTTTAATTGTCGATCCGATGCTGGCTACTGGTAATTCAGCAGTGGCGGCAGTGGATAGGCTTAAAGAAGTTAATCCGAAGTCTATTAAGTTCTTGTGCTTGCTGGCGGCGCCGGAGGGACTTAAGCACTTTCACGAACAACACCCTGACGTGCAGATTTATACGGCGGCAGTTGATGAGTGTTTGGACGAACACGGCTATATTGTACCCGGACTGGGAGATGCGGGCGATCGGCTTTACGGCACTATGTGAATTCAATAAAATTATTTTCTGCTGTATATGCCAATACATTCATTTAACAGTAAGTTTTATAACATAAGTAGTGGTTTGATAGTGGCAGACAATGTAAATTGTAAGATTTTAATGTCAGGGAAAGCCTATATATAGCAAGGGTTGTAGGATTTTCTTAGGTTTAATTCATAAATTGCATTATCTCAATGTATTTACTGCATCTTATGGGTAAAATCTCTGCCTTTAGTGTAATTAATCGCAAGAATTAGTTCATAAAATAGATGTATGATGCTAACCGTTTGCGATCGACTACTAACATTTTTTGACGAGGGAAAAAACAATGGAGACTACAGCACAGAAAGAAGCCCCAACTCAGCCTGTTGAGGAAGTGAAAATTCATAATATCAACAGTTTGGAGTTTGAGCTTTGGGCTAAAGCAGTGAAACGCCAGATGATTGCAGCACTCTCTAAAAAGGGCGCGATTTGAGAGCTCTGGGTTTTTCGCGTGCAACTTGTGTTAATTAAATTAACAAAATTTTTGTCTGCATTGTTGTTCAAGAGCGATAAGTGGGGAGGGGAAGAGTTTTGAGATTGCGCCTCTCGATGAGTTGCCCAAGAGGAAGAAGAAAGCATTTTCCTTATTCCTAGTTTTGGACGCACGGGTGGAAGGAAACCGGGTTTTTTTACGAAAATACTTCTGTTGCAATCGGCAGAAATGGTAAAAAACCCCGGTTTCTTCGTGTCAAGAGTGCCTCCGGGACTGTTCTGTCTGCCGAATGCTTTCTGGCAGATTACGATCGCTTGTCAACCGCCGCCAGCAAGCGCAGACTTCCGTCTTGAACCTGCACTGCTTTCACCGTTCCCACAGCAACTCTTTGTTGACCGTTAGCCATCGCTACCTCAATCTTAATCTTGGGGTCAGCCAGTAATCCCAGCCGCCCCCAGAGCCACTTAACTTGAGTAGCAGGAAAAGAGCGCACTTCTACGTCTGAAAAGGGCGAATTAACCCAGCGGCTACCGTCGTAAAAACTCGCTACTTGCACCTGATACCAAACTTGTTCTCCCGCCAATTTTAACTCGTTGTTCGGTTCGGGTTCCAGCCACTCAGCGGGATTGACACTGTTAATTAAAGTAGCAGAACCCATAATTTGACTCTTGTGGGCTTCTAAACTTTCAGCTTGAGAAACTGCTTCCTGAAGTTTGTTGACCAAATTCCGAATTCGACTTCTGGTTTCGCTGTCAGTATCTGATTGCTGGTCGAGCCAATTCATCGCCTCGCGAGTTCCGTCTTGAGAAGCTACAATCAGGGCGCCCCAAGCCTTGACATCGGCGTCAGCGGCATTCACTCTCAAGGCGGCGTCTATGCGGTTCCAGATCCGCCCGCTGTCATTTTTGAGGGTTGTGGCTATTTCGTTACTGTTGCTCGGATCGGCTTCAAATACTTGCAAAGCTTCGCTCCAGCGGCCGTCGATCAATTCTGCGAGAACTTGTTGACCGGGACTGGCCCAAGATGCGATCGCCTGAGCCCGAGTAATTTTAGCGTGAAATTCGATCGTTTCTAGCTGAGCTTGCGCGACGGCAGGCCAATTTTTGCCCGCTTTCCCCTTCGCCACACGCATGACATTTAATGCTGGAGACCACAGCCCGCTTTTCGCCAGTCGCAGCCCATTTTGGTAAGTCTCGTCATTGAAAGCAATTTCTTCTAAAGAAATCGCAGTTAACTGAACGGGGTTCGGCAAAAATTTGCGCGGGCCAATTTGATAAAGCGTAAATTGCGGCTCTAAACCCACTGTTTGGTCGATCGCCAATTGTGGATTTTCCCCCTTAACAATTTGCTGCCAATTCGGCGGTTGTCCGGCCGCACTCGCCCACTCCAACAGCGGCATTAAATGATTTTGGCTGGGGTTGTAGCGAACGACTTGTCCGTAGGGAATTTTCCTGTCGCCCCGCTTTAGTTGACCGCTGACATTAAACCAAATGCCAGAGGCGGGGGGCTTTCCGTCAAAGCGGCGCAGTTCTGTTAGGGGTAGGGACTGATTCGAGGCTTGATTGTCAGATGTAGAGTCAGCTAAAGAAGTAATGACAAAAGATTCCGCCGGGCCTTCTACGTTCACAGAACTTGCTAACTGAAAATACTGCTCTTTATCGGAACTGCGATCGGGAAGCTGCACCCGCTTGTACACCCGAAGTTCGACAATTTGACGGCAAGGATTTTTGCAAACCGTAGAAGCCTTAACACTTCTTTCTACCATCACCGGCAATAGCAAATCGGAAATAGAATTATCGCGGGATCGATCGACGGGAAGCGGCAGGGGTTCTCCGGTTACGAATCCCAATTTGCGGATGCTGGCTTTGATTTGATCGAGAGTTTGGATCGAATCTCTGCTACCTGTAGGCAGGCGCGACCATTCCGGCACAAACTGAGAGATCAACCTGTTGCCATTGGGATCGACAATTAGCTGATAACTCAGCCAAGCGCCGCCTCCCATCAAAGCTGCACAGCCAGCCAAGACGCTGAGGGCTGTCAAATTAGCTACCAGTCTTTTCCAGGGATATCTGGCGCGAGTTCGGGGAGTAGGTATTGGAAGCTGGGACTCTTGAAGATTTTTAGGGCGTCGGGTTTGGCGCCGGCGTCTTGTCGGAGGAGGAGCAACTTGGCGATTTTCTGGGGGTTTGGCTCGATTTTTTGAGGGGTTAATTTTGTGTTCCATCATGCCATTTTAGAATTTAGATTTTAGAATTTAGAGTTTAAAATTGCAATAGCCGATCGTACTGCCGACCTATGATATCCCAAGTGTATTGGCTTTCAACGAGCGATCGCGCGCTGACAGAGAGATCCTGTCTTAGCTGCTGATTTTCAAACAAATTGGTAATCGCCTCAACATACTCCTGAACTTTGTTCGCCCGCAAGGCCGTTCTCGGTTGTGGGCCGCCATCGACGGCTAAACCCTCCAAACCTCGATCGCTGGCAACGACGGGGGTTCCCGCAGCCATCGCCTCCAAAGTTTTATTTTTAATCCCAAAACCTATCCGCATCGGCACCACACAAACAGCAGCTTGATGCAAATATTCTGCCACCCTTTGCACCCGACCTACTACTTGAATTCCGGGGAGTTTCCCCAAGGCGAGCACTTCCGGGACTGGCGAAGCCCCGACTAGGGTGAGGGTGACATCAGGATACCGCTGCTGCAAAGGCGGCAGTATTTGCAAACTCAGAAACCGCGCCGCGTCAATATTGGGCAAATTGTTCATTGCGCCTGCAAAAATTAAGGTGTGTCCTCCCGGATCGATCGACCGGTACGGAAATTGGGTTAGATCTACGCCGTTAGGAATTACATCTATGGAAGGTACAAAAAAATCTTGTTTTCCTCGCACCTGAACCGGAGGCAACAGTAATTCTAGGAGTTGCTCTCTGTCTGTGGATGTGGTCGCAACAATGCGGGAGAATTTGGAACAGTAGCGTTTTTCGTAGCGGGCGAGTAGCGGTAAATTTAGTCGATCGCGCAGGGGTTTTTCCGAGGTGCCGGTGGCTAACATTTCCCTGCAAGTTCCCCAAAGGGAACTGTGAATGTTTGCCACTGTCAGCAGTTTTTGCCGCCATTCTGGACGCACGTAAATCTCATTAACGCTGTGTTCGGAGGTGACAGCATCGCATTTGCCTGTTGTTACCAATTCGTCTGCCCAATTCTGCATTGCTTGGGAGTAGCTTGAGAGTACGTTCGGAGGTGTGCCCGACTGCAAAAATCGACCAAATCTGTGGAATTTTCCTATTATTTTAGAGAACCCCCCCTCAGTCCCCCCCTTATTAAGGGGGGGAGGCAAGAAGCCCTCCTCAAGCCCCTGGTGCAGAGTTAGCCCCCCCTTGACAAGGGGGGGTTGGGGGGGTGTCTGCGGATGGGGAAAAACTGCCAGTTCTGCAACTTGCTGGCGCAATGTGTCGATTTGTGCATCGGTGACATCGGGCGATCGTACAGTGCCGAGAATTACCTCATGCCGCTGGCTCAAGTATTGTAATAAATTAAACGTCCTTACCTGAGTTCCTCCGCGGCTTGGCGGATAGGGAAAAGTCGAGGAAAGCATCAAAATCTTCATGGGATGTGGGATAAAAAAAGTTGCCGCTTGCGCGATAAAATTGATTGATAAAACCTTTTTAACAATCCTCGCACCTATGGACGAATTATCTGTTAAGGCGCTGCTCGAAGACTTGAAAAAGTCCGACGAAATCGTGCGGGATCGGGCAACTACTGAACTCTGGCGCACTTGGTTTAACCAGAAGGGTGACTATGGGATGCAAATTCTCAGGCGATCGCAAGTTTCGTTAGATGCAGGGGATGTTCACCACGCTTTGGATTTGCTGACGAAACTGATTGCGGAAGCGCCGGATTTTGCTGAAGCTTGGAACCGACGCGCCGTACTTCACTATACCCAAGGAAATTATAAAAAGTCGATCGACGACTGCGAAATCGTCCTCAAACTGAACCCGGTGCATTTTGGGGCGTTGCACGGTCTGGGTTTGTGCTACGCTGCGTTGGGAGAATACATAAATGCTATTCAAGCTTTTCGTCGCGCTTTGGAAATTCAACCGTTTGCTTTGGTGAATCAAAAGTTAATTCTAGAATGTACGGCTCGTTTGAGTTAAAATACATAGGGCATAGGGCATAGGGCATAGGGCATTGGCGGTTCTTTTCTCTGGAGTGAATTGCAAAATTTTTCGACGATTTCAAATCTAAAATAGTATAAATTTGTGCCGAAAATTAGCGTTTGCATTCCTACTTGCAATCGAGTGCATCTACTGGCTTGTGCGATCGCCAGCGTGCTAGATCAAATTTATACAGATTTTGAATTAATTATCTGTGATGACGGTTCTACTGACAGCACTCCTCTGTTGATGTCGGAATTTGTCGATCGCGGGATTCGCTACATTCGCCACCCGCAGAATATCGGCAAGAGTAATAATATGCGATCGGGCTTTGCGGCAGCAAGGGGTGAGTATTTTATTAAGTTTGACGATGACGATCGCCTGAGCGCGCAATTTCTAGAGCGGACATCTGCTATTTTAGATAAAGACCCCAGTATCGATTTTGTCAGTACAGATCACTGGGTGATTGACATTAACAATTATATTGACGAAAACCAGACGAAACTCAATTCGCAGCGGTGGGGCCGCACCGAGTTGTCGGCTGGAATTATTGAAGATTTGCTCTCCACAGTTTTTCTGAGACAGAGTTTGCAAATAGGGGCAACTTTGTTTCGCCGCCGCGCCCTGGAAGAAGTAGGGTTTCTGCGGCCGAATTTGCAAAATTGCGAAGATAACGATTTGTTTGTGAGACTTGCAATTGCGGGCAAAAAGTGCTATTACTTGCCGGAGCTGTTGATGGAGTATCGAGTTCATGCAGGACAGCAAGGAGTCGATCGGGCAATTCCGTATTTAAGCGATAAATTGCGCTATTTGACCGGCTACGAGTTTGAGTCGGAGAAGTTGGAAACAGTCAGACTCACAAGGATTGCAGAAACTCAATTAGCGCTAGGTTTGCGGCTGATTGAGGTGGGTGAAACTGCAAAAGGGCGCCTGATGGTGCGAGCTGGAAAGTCTATTTCTGCGGCGAAAATGTGGGCGGGTTTGGGATTGTCGTTGCTGCCAGTGGAGTTGCGTCCAAGGGCGTTTGAGTTTGTGCGAGAGTTGATGAAACGGGAGTTGTGAAGGCGGAGGATTTCGACAGCATACCGGGCGCTTGAAACCGCGTCTATACACACAAAACCGTCAAGGCAAGGGTTGAAGATTCCGGGGTTAAAATCACCTTTATACAGACAAAACCCACCGACACAGGTTTGAATTCTTGATTTTCTTCTGTCAGCGCAGGCGGACGAGAAGCAAGTGTAGACGAGGTTTTAACCGCCCAGTCTTCAGGCGTGTAGCTATACAATTAGAAATTATCCGATTGATATAGCGGGTAGCCACGGAATATCTGTAACGCCTGGGTCGTAGCCAAGTTGTTTGAGCAGTGTGGTAATTTGCCCTCTATGGTGAGTTTGATGATTGAACATATGTGTCACCAGAACCCAAGTCGGTAGCACGCGACATTTACCATCTACATTGCTTGTGTACTCAAACGGTTGACTCAACCAGTCAGAATTAAGGTGTCTAGACCATTCTATAATTTGCCGATCCGTTGTCTCCCGTTCTGCTCTCAAAACCTCAAAGTCAGCATACAGTTCTTGACCGATAACGGTACCAGAAAATGGGTGAAGAGTGAAACGACCCATCCATGCTTTGTCACCATACAGTAAGTGATTCAAAGTGCCATGAATCGACTTAAAAAAGGCACCCATATCCTGTTTGCGCTGTTCATCAGGAATTGCCGAGCAGACCGAATATAGATTTTGATTCATCCAGCAATTGTACTCAGCCATTAGCTGGTAGTAGCTACCGTCGTACATCATCAAAACATAATCACATAGTTTCAACAACTTACATTATACAAATAGGTCTTTCACAATACTCCTGACTCTAATTGGTCTAGATAAATAAACTCAGGAGCTTTAACTCCGGCTTCTTCTCTAATTTTAACCAGTCTAGGCGACTCAAAAAACGCCCTAGCATCTGCGATTGATGTCCACGCGGAGAAATGAACAATTTTGTTCGGATCGTTGTCATACTTCAAGACCTGATAGGAGCGCTCGCCAGCTTCTTTTCGGATGCTTTCAGCACGATCGAATACCTGTTTCCAAGCTTCATAATTTTCTACTTCATGAATAATTAAGACATACTGCATAGTAATCAGATTCTCTGAACCTCTCAAAACTTCAAACGAATAATTTTATTAGACTAACTCACCTTGTCTCCAAAACCGACCACAGGAGAGCGAGTAAATTATACCGTAGCGACGGTTGAAAATCTTCCCAACACCGAACAGAGCGATCGCGCTTTACGTTTAAAGTAGTAAAGAGTGCCTGATGTAAATAAGTTTTTTCTAAATATCGTGTCTATATTTTCTGAAATTCCGACTGTGTGGTTGCAAATTTCCCTCGTGGGAGTCTGGTTGGGTTTGATTTTACTGGTAGCTGAAGGGTTAAATCGCTTTACTTCTGTCGATGCTGAGGTATCGCGGAAGGTGGTTCACATCGGTACTGGGAACGTGATTTTGCTGGCTTGGTGGCTGGAAATACCCGGTTGGGTGGGGATTTCGGCGGGGGTTTTAGCAGGTGCGATCGCCCTAATTTCTTACCAAGTTCCGATTTTGCCCAGTCTTAACAGTATCAACCGCAAGAGTTGGGGGACTTTTTTCTATGCTGTTAGTATCAGCGTTCTCGTGGCTTGGTTTTGGCCGCTACAGCATCAGGAGTACGCTGCTTTGGGCATTTTAGTCATGGCTTGGGGCGACGGATTGGCTGCTGTCATCGGCCAGAAATACGGCAAACATATTTATCGAGTTTGGGGAATCCAGAAGAGTTGGGAAGGTTCTGCAACTATGTATTTGGTGAGTTTTGCTGTTACCAGTTTGATTTTGCTGGCGGTTCAAGGCAATATTTGGCAAACTTGGGCTGTGTCTGCTGTTGTAGCTTTGGCTGCTGCTACTTTGGAGTCGGTTTCCAAGCTGGGAATTGACAATCTGACCGTGCCCATCGGCAGTGGGGCGATCGCCTTTTTCCTAAATCAATTTTTGATAATTGGTAATGTGTAATCTGAACTTCATCCCACGGGGGGCGTTGCTGGATACAGGTATGAATTCAAGATTTCGCAATTGCTATAAACGAAGTCGGGTGAGTTTTGTAACTTCCCATCACAGGTGATTCATCCCGTCAATCAGCAACGCCAATTATCAATTGTCTAAGTCTCGTTAAAGCAGCCGACGTGCTTGTAAAATTTGTTGTTGCCATTGCTCGAAAGCAGGGATTTTTGAGCGATCGTCTGTTGGAAACATCGCCCTGATTTGCTCCATAAGCTCGATCGCCAGCGGTACGCCAAGCTGCAATTGTTCCAAGACATCCCGCTGAGCAAAAACGCTTTCCGGTGTTCCTTCTAAAATCAGTTTTCCCCGATCCATTACAAACACCCAATCAGCCCAGCGGTAGATGAAATCGAGGTCGTGACTTGCTAAAAGGATGGTGGTTCCGGCGCTGTGAATTTGTTGAAGTAAACCGATCAGTTGTCGGGTGTGACGCGGGTCGAGATAAGCGGTAGGTTCATCTAACAGCAGCAGTTTGGGCTTGAGAACCATGATATCGGCGATGGAAACCCGTTTTTTCTGGCCCAAACTGAGATTGTGAATTGGTTCGCGGGCGAGTTCGCTTAGATCGAATTGCTCGATCGCCTGCTGTACCTGTTGAGCAATTTCGGATTCTGTCAAGCCTAAATTGTACAATCCATAGGAAATATCTTCTTCTACCGTCGAAGCTACTAATTGATGTTCGGGATTTTGAAAGACGAGTCCGATTTGTTGGCGCAGTTGCATCAAAGATTTGCGATCGTAGCGAAAGGGTTCACCTTGCCAGCTAATGATTCCCTGTTGCGGTTGGTATAAGCCATTTGCTAACAGAAAAAAGGTAGTTTTGCCACAGCCATTTTGACCGATCAGCCCGCACCGTTTCCCAGCGGGGACTTTGAGATTTAAACCCTGAATTGCCACTCGCGAACCGCAGGGATAGGAGTAGGAAGTGCCAGCCAATTCGAGAATCCATTCAGACATATTCGTTATTTTTTATTTTTTATAGCCTTGTTCCCCGGCTCTGCCTGGGAACAAATACCCGGAGGCTATGCCTCCAATTACCGATTCCCGATGAATGATTACCAATTACCGATTACCGATTTCCATTGTATAGCAATCGTTGCAGGAGTCGTAAACTTTTTACCCCACCCCAACCCTCCCCTTATCAAGGGGAGGGAGTAAGAAATTCACAAATGATTTAGGATTGCTATATTTGTGTCAGCCTCGATCTGATTTTGACAACTGCCAAAGTTGCATTTCATAACAAAGATGTTGCTCAAAAAGTTTGCCCGCTTCCAATCCTTCAACCACCAACTTCTTGAACCAGCGGCGAAATATCCAGCGCAGGAATTTGTGGACGGGCGGAACTGTTATCGCAATTAAATCTGCAACATAGATCATCGTATTCAGTCCATATCGGCGGAAAGTATCGACATACAAATCGATAGTCGGCAAAATATGGGCGGAAATATCCTCACTTTTTACTAAAGTGAATCCAGCCTGCTTTAATGCTGCATGAAGTTCCGTAACAACATGACAATTAGAGAACATTCCCTCTTTATAATTAGCATCAGAGCGCAGCATATCAGCCAGCAAAACGTAACCGCCCTGATTGAGGATTTTGGCGGCACCGTTAGCAATATCAACAGCCGACATATACTGGCTACTTTCGCTAAAGAGAATAAGATCGTAGAAATGGGTTGCTTTGAAGTCTTCAAACCTCGTGAGGTGGAAGATTGCCCGATCGCCCGTACACTTAAGAAAGCGCTGCTGTTGAAACGGATCGGGTGCGAGCCCTTCCACTGCAAAACCTCGATCGAGCAAATAAGCCGCATTTCCGCCAATCCCGCAGCCCACATCGAGTATCGTATGAGTGCCTTTGGGGATCGCATCCAACAGTTTTACAGTATAAGCTTGCTGAGCCAGGCGCAATCGTGCGATCGTTAGTTCGTCAGCGGGCACAGGTAGGGTTTCCCAATAGCCGTAGTGAAGGTAGGGCGAATCTGTCAGGCCCAAATAGTAATTAAGCGCTGCATTTTGGTAGCGAGTTACTTTGGAAATTTCGATGGATTTTGGCTGCGACATTCGGAAAATTTAGTAAGTTTTAGGATTTCGGGCAGAGTTGAAATTCTTCCCAGCGCTTGCATACTTGTTCATAGCACTCAACAGGAGAAATTGCCAAGTTTTGCAACAAATTGATATCAATCTGACCGTTGGCGATCGACAAAAATATAATGACTTCCTTGGGTTCGTAGCCAGCAATGATTTGGAGCAAATTTGAAACAGTGTTTTCCTCTATTTCTAGTTGTTGCAAATAAACGGTTGCCTCCAAGTCGGAAATAAATTGCAGATCGTACTTGATAGTATCTACGCTCCAATTCACCGAGCCGTTAATGGGAGTATTGATTTTGCAAGCAACCAAGCCTCGTCCTCGATGCAAAAAGCCATTCCAAGCAGTATGTCCGATCGACAAAATATTCTGATGAATAAACAAGTTTTGCCAGTAGCCAAAACTACCCTGCCAAACACTATCTTCGATTCGCATTTGTTTTCATTTCCATTAAAATAAAATACGCTTCAGAACCCAGATCAAATTACATCAGCGTTCATCTGTGTTTATCTGCTGATATCTGCGGTTAAAAAAACCCAATCCAATAATAAAAAAAATAATAAACTCACCATCATCCATACCTCGCAGATGAAAAACAACAGGTAAACAAATCGGCGGGCATCCTGACTCAGAGCTCCAACGATCTCATTACAGTTGCGGGACAGCGCCGGATTCGCACCGAACTTTCCCCCTTACGTCTGATGGGTTTTCTCCATCAGAGCCGATCGATATACGGGGATATTACCACTATTTGCGATATTTGACAAAAAAGCGTCCGCCTATTCACCAAACTCAATATTTTCATACAAATCTGCCAGCGAAATTTCCACAGCAACAGATGTTAAACTCAGCCGATCGCCCATACAGCTATATTCCGAAAAAATCCACTTATTCGCATCTGTTTTAGAATATTGCTCCACCCGTAGTCGATATTGGTCGATTAATAAATATTCCTGAAAGCTAGGAATACTCCGATAGGCAGCAAACTTTTCATCGCGGTCATAAGCTTTAGTACCTTTAGATAGCACCTCAGCAATGAACACAGGATTAGTAATTGTATCCGTCCGTCCAGATTGCAGCTCGATCGGTTTCGCAACCACCATCACATCCGGGTAAGTATAATTATTAAGCTGGGGAATCCACAGCCGCTGATCCGAACTGAAAGTCCGATATGGTTTCCCTTTTAACGCCAGTTTCAGCGCAACAACTAAATTAGTGGTAATTTCATTGTGATCCGGTGTGCCGCCAGCCATCAGAACAATCTCCCCATTGATAAATTCATGCCGATCCTGAGAATTGATTTCTAATTCTAGATATTCCTCAGCGGTGTAGGTTTTGGTTTCAACGGGCGCGATCATACACAACGCTCTCCTTTAATCTACTCATTTCATTTTATCTTAAAAATTTGGCTAATTCAACAGAAAAATAGATTTTAATCATGCTAAGAAACAGGCAAGATGCCTGTTCCACAAAGAGGGAATTTTATTGTGGGGTGGGCATTCTGCCCGCCCCTGAAAGGCTGATTGAGAATGTGCAAGATGTGAGCCCGATCGCACTTAACAAAATTACCGCAGCGGGACAAAGTTATAGCCAGTGCTTCCTCCTTGCTTAACTTGTACTAAAATCGGCTTCCCCGCGCGATCGCCCGTGGGCAAAAACTTCACATCCTCGCTCGATCCTGCTGCCGAGAAATTCGGATTTCTGAGTGCTTGTGGCAACCCTTCCCGGGTATTGCTTTGCCGCAAGCCAGCGATGACAGCTTGAGTCGCGTCAAAACTCGTTGCTGTTCGCCAATTTACAATGCCTCCCCAACGCTGGCGGGCATTTTCTGGGAAACGACGACCGGGATTAGTTTCAGGATGCCAGGGAACGGGCAAAACAAGCCCGTCAACGTCTTTTTGCCCATCTTTTAAAGTTTGAAAGGTGTAGAGCGTAGTGCTGCCGTAGAGTGGCAATTTGCCTCGATTGATGCGAGCCAGAGAAATCGCACGGTCAATGCGATCGACGTGAGGTGCTACCATCAATCCTTGTGCACCTTTGCTGACAGCATCGGCGAGGGCATTTTCCGCATTAAAAGAAGGGAGTGAAAAGTCGCAAACAGTGGGAACTAATTTGCCACCAGCAGCAGTAAGAGAGGCAACAAATTCATCTTTAAATGATATGTTATCGGGTGCTTGCGAGTCATAACAAACTGCAATATTAGTTTGGCGTTCTGTTTTAACTACATATTCTGCTAAGGGAGCTGCCATTACGCTAATATTGGGTACTGTCCGAAAGATGTAGCTGCCAAATCCTGAGAGATTATTGGCAAAGCTCGTCGGTGTCACCATTACCAGTTTTTCTTGCTGATATATCGGAGCCGCTTCGAGAGATGCGTTGCTAGCATTGTGTCCAATTACTGCTAGTATATTCTGATCTTGTGCTAAGGTCTTTGCAACTTCTCTGACCACTTCTGGACTGTTGTCATCGTTGACAATTTCTACTTGCAGTTTAGCGCCGTTGATGCCACCGCTACTATTGATTTCATCCTGAGCTTGGGCGACACCTCGAAGGATTTCTTGGGCGACATTGGGGTTGCTACCAATGGGGACGCTGACAGCAATTTTCAAGTAAGAACCATTGCTTGCTTTGGAATTATTCAAATAAATAATGGTTTCCGGGTCGTTGCGATTTTGTTGCAGCGATTTCTCAAAAGATTCGGCGGCAGCTTGGTAATTTGCCTCAGCAAAAGCTTGAACTCCTGCTTGTTTTGCTGCTGTTGTTTGGGAGGCTACCAATATTTGATTTCCTAAACTGATGCGATTTGCGATCGGACCCGACGGACTCGCACCTGATGGACTCGCACGCGATGTAGGTGTAGAAGTAGAAATAGAAGTAGATATATGTGAACTTTTGGATGCGAATAAACTGGGAAGGAACTTGTACGCACCAAACGCAATTAATCCGAAAGTAATAATAAAAAATGTAGGTCTCGGACTTTTGCTGTTATTGTTATGTTGGGACATCATGTTTTCTCCTTATATAATTTATACAGCTTCTACAGAAAAGCTGTTAACTACAATCAGTATTCAAGAGAGTTCTGTTAAAGTCAATTCATTAAATTCACTAATTATGTTCATAAAAGTCATATTTGTTTTTTTAGGCAAGCAGGATGCTTGCTCCACAAGGGTTTCAGCAGAATTGACTGTTTTTTGAGCGCGTTTATGGTGCGATCGTACACAGCGCATTTCCAGATAATGCTAGGGCGATGAGCGCACTACAAGTAATTGCGATCGACTTGGGTAAATTCATGTGTTTCTGTCCAACTATAGCCATCCTAAATCATTTGTGAAGTTTTTACTCCCTCCCCTTGATAAGGGGAGGGTTGGGGTGGGGTCAAACCTTTACGACTCATTTATGATTGCTAGATAAATGTCATAATCTTGTGCCTGTCATTTTCAGAGTAGTAAGGTTTGAGCATTTAATTTATGAGTTACCAACTACAGATAGACTCTGGCTTGGTCATCGGGCAAATTTTGGGAGTAATTACGTTTCCACTCAGGGATAGATAATTCAGGTTAGTCAAAGATTGTAATGGTTTGATGTTGCTGATTTGATTGTTGTCAAGACTGAGATAATCCAGTTCACGCAAAGATTGCAATGGTTTGATGTCGCTGATTTTATTGTCGCTGAGTCCGAGAAAAATCAATTGAGTCAAGGATGCTAGCGGTTTGATGTCGCTGATTTGATTGTTATCGAGTTCAAGCAAAGATAGTTGAGTGTAAGGATTCAGGTCACTGAACTCCTTGCTGGGCAAAGACTTTAGATATGGAGCTTGATACTAAATCAATCTATATTCTCAATAAACCACGAAAAACTGTCACTTCTCCTCGTTTATTGACAATTAACCACGAAAGACAAAAACCCTTATTTTGCCCTAAAACCCTTGCCAGACAAGCGTTGGAGCCGCAAGTTTTTAGACCTGAATCCTTACAGTTGAGTCAATGATTCTAGCGGTTTTATATCGCTTATTTCATTTCTGCTGAGGTGTAGTTCAGTCAGTTGAGTCAAAGATTGCAATGGTTTGATATCACTGATTTCATTGTTGTCGAGGTAGAGTTGCGTGAGACTCGAAAGTTTCCGCTCGGCTGCATTGCACTCAGTAGTCTTAGATTTCCGCAACAACACTTCAACAGTATGCTTAGCTTCAGGACTCAGAGAAGCTTTTTCGCGACACCAATCACCAAATGTTTTGTTTGCGCTTTGCGTTTCTGCTGCTAAAACCGAAAGTCCATTTCCACATGATCCTAGACCGATCGCACTAAAAGCAGCTACCACCATCAAGGTTGACAAATTCACGTCTTTCTGTATAACCATAAACTTCATAATCTTGCACCTCTAATTCTCTGAACAGTAAAGTTTTAGAAGAAAAGCTGTAAGAGAGGACAACCGTCCTCTCTACAAACTGCACACATCAACTCAAATATCTAACAATTCACCAAATGCCGAATCAATATCAATCTCCGCAACAGCCACAGATTGAGCAACTGGTGAATGATTAGGAGACTCCGGCGACTTCACCGAATACCCATTTACTACTGGTGATTCAGCCACAGGTTCCACAACAACAGACTTAGATTTTTTGACATTAATTACAGGTGAATGTAGTCCATTTTCTCCATTCTTACTGGTTTCATTCCGCAGCAACATTGCCATCAAACCGTCCAGCAAACCCCCACTACCGCCGTTACCATTCACTGTGACATCGGGAACAACGCGAACGCTACCATCCGAAACCGCTTGCATCAGTTGCAACAGCGTGTAACTCTGCGTACCCAAAGCGTTGACACCAACTTGATAAGCATCCGCTTTTGCTTGTCCCATCAGCCGAATCCCTTCTGCTTCACCACTAGCGTGTTCGATCGCAGCAGTTGCACTCAGTTGGGCAATTTTCACCCCTTGTTCTGCCGCCACCACCTGATTTTGAATGTTTGCGATCGCAGTTGCACGCACCAATTCTTGACGTTGCGACTCTGAAATGCGCTGCACTTCGTAAGTTTTTTCTTGTTCCTGAGCAATTTTGCGATCGGTCAATGTTTGCATTAACTCTCCTGGCGGCGAAATCAAACCGATCAGCGTGTCAACAGCCTGCACATCATAGGCCCGCAGGGCTTGACGAACGTGTTCTGCCGCCTCTGCTTGGCGTTCGCTGCGGGCAATTAGAAAATCGAGTATTGTATATTCTTGAGAAGAATTGCGAAAATAATTGCCCACAATTGGACGCAGCACTTGGTCGATTAGATTTTGCATCGAACCTTGGCGCGAAATGACTCTCGGTGCATCCAAAGTACCGACATGAATGATCTGAAAAACTTCTAACTCAAAGGTGAATCCGTCAAAAGAAAGCAATTTCAAAGCACTTAACTTGGAGTCGTAGCCGTGTTCTCCGCTGAACCGCGATGTGAAGTTTAAAACAACATCGGTAGTGGGAACAAGTTCTACTTTCATCACTTTTGTATTGATGGGATGTTTGCCTGGGTAAAGCGGTTCTACCCACACACCTTTATCGCCTTTGTTGACGAGATTGCCGTGGGTAAAAGCGGCGCCGCTTACATCTTGGTGCGATTTTCCCACATAGGAAATTACTACCCCTACATAGCCGATCGGCACTTCCGTCATTTTTACCTGTTCTACTTGCACAAACCAGGGATTGAGGTTCCAAGAACCGGATAAAATCACCTGTTCTTGCAAGCCCCTGCGCCCGCCACCCTTGATGAAAGATTGCGCTTTTTGGAAATTGTCGTGACCGGGAATTATCGGCCCGGCAATTTCACCTTCATCAATCGGAATCCCGTCTAGCACGTTCGCAATTCCCACGCGATCTGGAGCAAGTTTGTATAGTTGAAATTCCGACGGCTGCATACCCTTTGCAGTGGCATTAGCTGAAGTAATGACTTCAAAGACAGCCGTATTAATCCGATAAGTACCAGTGGTGATGATGGCTAGTTGCCGTCCTTTTTCTCCACCGTCAGTGAGAAACTTTCGAGCATTTTGAAAATTGTCGCAATCGACGACTTTGCCTAAAATGCGATCGGGAGGAATGGTGGCTCCGTCATTGGCAATAATTAAACCGATTTCATCTTGAGGGACAACCACAACTGGTTCTTTGCGAATGCTATATTGCCAGGGGAAATAACCAAAATGCCAGCCGGGAGGAAGGGTATCTGCTTGCAAACCTCCTTCGCCATCGAGAGCAATCAATCTACTGGATGGCAAATTTTTGCGGGAAAATTTCTTGACAACAATTCCCACTTCTCGTTCGCCGATCGCAATTAATCCCAAAGTCCAGCCAATCTTGGGTATAAAGATGAAAACTAGGAACATTGCTCCTACGGGATAGATCCAAATCGGAATGCTAAATCCTTCTGCTTGGGCTGGTTGAACTTCCTGGGCTTGCGGCGGCGGATTGTTTTGAGCGGAAGTTGGCGGGGCAAAACCGCCTGCTGCTGCGATCGCGGTTGCGAAAGATACTGTTAATGGTAAAAGTTTGCGAAGCCAACGTGATTTAGTCATAGTTTTTAACCTGTTTTAAGCTCAAATGTACTGAAAAGTTGTTAACTACAATCAGTATTCAATAAATTTCGGTTGAAGTCAATTCATTAAAGTCATTAATTATATTCATAAAAGTCATATTTGGAATATGATTGTGCATGAAGTGCGATCGGTTGTACCCCAAAATGAGGGAATCAAAGTTTTACCAAATATTGAAAAGAGGACACGGCAATGCCGTTTTCCTACCCTAAAATAATCATGAGCACTTCATAAAAAATGTAACCACTGCCCGATTATTTGTAGGGAAACGGCACTGCCGTGTCCTGAATTTGGGTAAGATCAATATATCAACGGGTGCTCAGAAACCGGGTTTTTTGCGACAATACTTCTTTACAGCCCACAGATTCGGTAAAAACCCAATTTCTTTGGTTGTGATGCGTAACTCCCGTTGATATTAACCACCGCCACCGCCACCACCGCCACCGCCACCGCCGCCACCGCCGCCACCGCCACCGCCACCGCCACCGCCACCACCGCCACTGTTATGGCTAATGACTGGAATTACTTCTTCGTACTCGCGATGGTAAGAGCAGCTTCCGCAGTGATGGGTAACTTGCTGCTTTCCTGAACGGCTAGTAGTTGCAGGAATCAAAACTTTATAAGTTCGTTTGAGATTGAACTTTGTACACTCAGGGCAGCGTCGATTTGCAATGGATGTGATAATTGCTAAAGCTGGAAAAAGTCCGAACAACATTAGAAAAAAAAGGGTCCAGGGGTCTATAAAAAAGCCTTCTTCTCCAGCAGAAGTTTGAGGGTTTCCAGTTTGTTGCCAACCAGGTTGAGGTATATTCAGAATTTGCTGGGAAAATGCAATTTGCACTTCTAATTCTTGTTGGGGTTGAATAGGCTGAGTTGCCACAAACTCAAATGTTTTAGGATCTACTTGACGCGGAACTGCGGCTGTACCAAAATTCGTAAACGAGAGAACTTTCCCTGACAAAGCTTCTGGTAATTGCACCGTAACTTTTCCCGTCTTAATCGGAGCTTTGCGACCCGCTGCAATGGCTTTCCAATAAACTAGAGTATTCTCACCATCTACCTGCAATCCGCCTACGACGCGATATTTGATGACAAAAGTATGTGATTCTGGCGCTTTTAATTGATGTTGCCAACGAATCCAAAGTTCATTGTTTTCAATCCCCGTGCTACTCGGAATTATTTGATTATTTTCTTGAACGGTGACATCTTTAATTTCATCTACCTTACCTAAAGGAATATAGCGATATCGTTCAGTGTTGTAGTCGGCTGTGAACACATATTTTTGATTTTCCGTAACTAACATATCTCCGTTGGTCTGAACGTCGATTGTGACGTTGATGTTATCCCAGTAAAACGGTAGTTGTTGGGCCCGTGCCTGAGTGACTGTGACCAGAAAGACGGTCAAGGAGGTCATTAAGAAACAAAGTATTTTTTTAAACTGTCCTTTTTTCATAATATAATTCCTACAAGAAATCTATTGATTACAATCATTCAATAGATTTCTTGTAAGGTCAATTCATAAAAGTCATTACTTTAGTTCATAAAAGTCATTTTTTTAGTTCATAAAAGTCATTTTTTTAGTCCTGCAGGGGTTGAAACCCGTACCCCTAAATAGTAACGGAGGACGCGGCAGTGCCATTTCCCTACCCCAAAATAATCGATCGCTCCCCTCGCATCTAACCATCACCCGATTAATTGTCGGAGGACACGGCAGTGCCGTTTCCCTACCTCAAAATCATCGCTCATCCCCGCGAAAGATGTAACCATCGCCCGATTAATTGTAGGGACACGGCAGTGCCGTGTGCTAACTGTGGGTTATATCAATATTCCTAATAAATTTAGCGTTGAAATACGACACTTAACAAACTTAAAACCGTGCAACCAAACACGGCTTCAAATGCATATCTTCGCGAAGGTTTGTAAGGGTAAGAATTCCACACGCGCAGTTCTCCATTAAAGCCCCGTGACGCTAAACTCAGCGAAACTTGACGGTAGTTTTCCAAAGTTCGCTGAAGCAATTGCCCGATTAAAATGCTTAAACTGTGCATTCCCCGCTTCCAAGTGCGATAGCCACAGCGCGAGTTTTGGGCGATCCAAAGTTCATCGGCGATCGCCAATAAGCTAAAAATAAACCGATACATTAGTAATAGCAGTTCTGTGACTAACTCTGGACAGCGTAATTGTCTGAGAATCTGCAAGACTTCGGTAAATGGCACCGTCAAGAGAATGAAATACATACAGCTTGTCGATGCGAAGGCGCGGGCAAATAGCAAGCTCACTTGGTATATGCCGGTGCGGCTCACATACAGATAAAAAGTGCCGATGCTAATGCCCCAACCTTGCCAAATATCCCACTGAATCGCGGGGATACGATCGCCCGCAACCGCACCCATCGCCAAAGCAGGCAAACTTGTCAGCAAAAACATCAACGGTAGCGACAGCAACCGCAAATACAGTTTCCCCGGAATACCCGCATAGACGACGATCCAGACAGCCAACCAAAGGCCGATCGACAATTGGACGATCGCCCCAGAAACTAGAGACAGAATTAAAAGGGCGATCGCAAAGGATAACTTGTGAGATGGCGGCAACCCCCGCAAGCGATTTGTATAAGCCAGACTATCAATCTGATGGTTCATTCCGACGATTTATTATCAGACTGCTGCCGAGATTGCGATCGGCCTTTATACAACCCAATGACGTATCCAACTACGCCAGCCCCCATCGCCGCTTGAGACGCAAACAATAGACTTGAAATTTCTCCACTAGCCGGCTCAAACAAGTGATTAAACCAAGGCTTATAACCCGGTTGAATTTCGGTAATTGCTTTCTTAGCTTGGTCATCGGAACCGCCATATTCACCCCGCACAAAAATGAGAGGAAACGCTGCCAGAACAATCACAGCACCAGCCAAAAGCCAATTTTGCCGCGAAGTAGATTGGTAATTTTTTGTAGGTTTATGATTCACGGCTTATGACTCCTGTCTCAATAATTTCAAAGTTTCCAACTCCGGCTTCCCGTAAGAATGCAGCCAATTCCAGACCAATAGAGTCAGCAATCCCTCACTGATAGCCAGGGGTACTTGAGTAATAGCAAAGATGCCAGCAAACTTGAGAAACGAAGCGATAAAACCGCCACTTGCTGCCGGAAAAGCTAACGCTAATTGAATCGAAGTCGCCACATAAGTCAGTAAATCTGCCAAAGCTACCGCACAAAAAATTGCCGCCCGCTGGCTGCCAGTTTGCAACAGCAATTGATAGATAAAATACGCAGCGAAAGGGCCGACAATTGCCATCGAAAACATATTCGCTCCCAGGGTTGTCAACCCACCATGCGCTAACAGTAACGTTTGAAACAACAGGACTAAAGCCCCCAGTACAGCCATCACCGAAGGGCCGAACAAAATTGCGCCCAAACCCGTACCCGTCGGGTGAGAACAACTGCCCGTTACCGAGGGAATTTTTAAAGCAGAAAGCACAAAAGTAAACGCACCCGCCAAAGCAAGCAATAGTTTAAGTTCCGGGTGTTCTTTTGTAATGCGAGTAATCGATCGCAACCCAAAGGCAAAAAAAGGCAACGCCACCATCCACCAAAATGCAGCCCATTGCACCGGCAAAAAACCTTCCGAAATGTGCATAGCTGCGGCGGGCGTTGCCGAACCCAGGACAATATAACAACTCAAGCCAGCCATCAATCCCAAGCTGACCAATTTCCGATTTCTGGTCTTCACGCTGAACCTCGCAGATGAGACTATGTAAACTAACACATCGGCGGGCATCCTGACTCAGAAAGCGACATGACTCTCATTACAGTTGCGGGACAGCGCCGGACTTGCACCGAACTTTCCCCGTTTCCTCTAACGGCTGCTCCCCATTAGAACCGACTGGTTAGACATAGTTTAGTCGATCGTGTAAGTCTCAGCAAATCTTTTACAAAAATTACTTCAAATTAACTCAGCCAAAATTACCTATCATCTTCTCTTCTCTTCCTTCGCTTCTTCGCGGTTCGTTCAATAAATACTATCCCTCAACAAATCAACGGTATAATATTAGTGAGTTTTGAGGAAAGCCGCCATGTTAGATTACAAATTCCCTAGGCACTGGCCCTCCGCCGATGAACTACCAGACTCTGATGAAACGCCTGTGGATAACGAACTGCAAGAACTAATACCAGGATTGCTAAAAGCAATATTGCTCATACTTTGGGCAGAACGCATGGACTGGTTTTTTGGCATAGATATGGGTATCTACTATCACCCCGACAAACCTGCCATTGTGCCGGATGCTTTCTTGAGTTTAGGTGTAGAAAGGTTTTATGATGAAGAATTGCGCCCCAGTTACGTGCTGTGGGATGAAAATGTTCTGCCGAGTTTTGTGCTGGAAGTAGTTTCCCCAACTTATCGCAAGGAATACAGCACAAAGTTGGAGGAATATCAAGCTTTAGGTGTACTTTATTACGTCATTTATTCTTCCCGCCGCCGTCGTAAACCTCGTTTAGAAGTACACAAGTTAGTCAATGGAAAGTATGAATTACAGCCAGGAAATCCAGTTTGGATGCCAGAAATTGGTTTGGGGATTGGTTGTGAAAGGGGAAGTTATTCGGGGGTGACAAGGGAGTGGTTGTATTGGTATGATGCCGATGGAAAACGTTATCTGACTCCTGAAGAACAGGTGAAAGAATCCACGCAGCGCGCCCAACAAGAAGCCCAGCGCGCCCAACAGGAATCGCAGCGCGCCCAACAGGAAGCCCAGCGCGCCGATCGACTGGCTGAACGTTCCGATCGACTAGCTCAGCGATTGCGAGAGTTGGGGATAGATCCTGATAATTTGGGCTGATGGCAATCAAGAGTACCAGACTGACCGACTCTAGACGCTCAGAAACCGGGTTTTTCAACCGAGATCGATCGTCCTCAACGAAAGATTTTCAGGAAAAAACCCGGTTTCTGCGTCCAGAAAAGTGTGAATATTTATCGCAAAAATCAGGAAATATCGAGCTAGATTTGGGAAAAACAGAGAGTTTGACGGGAAACATTGAGATGCAGCTCGAAAAAATGAAAATCAGCAGAGGTTATTAAATAATGGTCATGGATCTGCGTTCTTACGATGTCATCTGTTTTGGTGATGAAGTTCCAGGAGTTCTAGCTGTTGTCTCTGCCTCCAGAGAATATCTTCGCCGCACAAAGCGTTATCCGCGAATTCTGCTGATGTCTAAAGGAAGCTTGCAAGAAGGAATTGGCGGGCATTTGGTAAGAGGTGGCCTTGCTTATTTAGATAGAAGTCAGATTAGTGAACAACTTCAACAATCTTTAAAGTTAGATACCTTTGGTTCACCGGCGACAATCTATAAAGAGTTCCTGCAAAAATCCGGTGTTAAGGCAATTGCACTTGACCCCCGCAAAGCCAGTGCAGCGCTGAAAGAAATGCTAGTGCAAGCTGGGGCTGATCTCCTCAGCAAAGTAGAAATTAAATCAGTCACTAAAGCAGGCCAAAAAATTGCCAGTATAACCACCTCTCAAGGGGTAGTTTATGCCGGCAAGCAATTTATTGATGCCACTGTCAATGGCGAATTAGCTCAAGCTGCAGGTGTGAAAAAGCTGAATGGATTTGAAACATTGGGTCTGCCTAACTCAGAACTTCCAGTCACCCTCGTTTTTGAAACCCAAGGACTCAGTGCAAGAACCCTAAAAGAATTCGATTATATTTATCTAAAACGCTTCACCAACCTGGCCGATTCAGAGAGTCAAAAATTTGTGCTGTACGCTGCCGACAAAGATGCCCTACTAGCAGAAGAACTCCGGCGGGAAATGAAGGACACTAAAGGCAATCTCAAAACTCTGTGGGCGGGCAACGATTACATCGATGTTCGCTCGCCGGCTCTGTCTGTAGCTTACCACTCTTTTAGAGGAAGAAAACTATCTTTTTCTGAAACTGGCGTAATTTTAGATGAGGGAAATATAGCCATACTTCCAAATGACAGACTTTCGTGGAATGCGCTTTTATTCGCCGTCACCGCCAGCGAAGCGGAAGCCTTAGCCAGAAGCGGGAGCAAACCCACGGCTAATATGCAAAGAGAGATCTTATTTATTACCACTTGGCTGAAGAGTTTGGGGGCTACTTCTGTTACTTCTGCGTCAGAACTTTATATCAGACACGCTGGCAATGTGACGGGAGTTGTAGAACCTTTAACTGGCGCACAAATGCTGTTAGGTGGCGTACCTGCTAATGAAGCCCTGGCAACATTTAGCTATCATTTTGATGTACGGGGAGGTATCCAGGGTATTCGCGATAAAGCAACTCGTCTAGGATGGTTTAAAAGTCTGAGTTTTAAACACCCTATCTTTAATATAGGCATCCGCCACGCATTAATTAAAAACGTTCCTAACCTGGCAGTGGTCAGTCCTTGTTCGGGATTTGAAGGGTTTGCCTGTTCTGTCGGCAGAATTGTGGAATTCAACGCTGCAGTTGGTCAAGGTGTGGGTATCGCTGCGGTTAATGCCATTCTAAATAACAAAAATCTAGCCGATGTATCTAACCGAGAAGTGAGACAAGTTCTCGCTGAAACAGGTCAGTTACCTAAAATTTTTGGAACTCCAAATAATGGTGAGGCAATGCTATTGGCGCAATTCGAGACTCTTGCCAGTTCGGATGCTATTGCGTAATATAAATTCCGGTTGCACTCCTCATGACTGTTGGCTGTTGACTGTTGACTGTTGACTGTTGACTAAAATTATGCTTTCGGGACAACGGACTGTTTGAACCTTTGAAAAATACCGATACAACCGGAAACGATATAATAGCAATTTCAATAAACAATGCAGTAGTAAATTGGGCAGGTGGAACGAAAATCAAGCCAAAAAAATTTAGCAAAAAATGAGTGAAATTGCTATTAGTATTATGCTACCTCGAATGACAACCATCACGTTGGTTTGTAGTGAGGACTTTCATCTTCATAAAATTCTGAGCACTTCCGTCTTCACTACAAACCTATAACGGTGATTTTACCGGAAATTATATAATACCTCGATCGCCTGCACCGAATTATTGTGCTGCGCGCCCTTAACCGGTGAACAACTTTTCAACTTGAGACTTGGCTTGATTTTTCCAGCTTGGTTTCCCGCACAAACAAGAAAAGCGGGAAAGCACATGAAAACGAAACAAGCACACCCAGAAGTATGTACAGCCCTACAAAACTTATATCCAATCGTTTTGACTCAGCGTACATCCAAGTGCTTCCTGCTACAGTTGCGATAAACAAATCTAAACTTACCGATTTTGCAGCAAGATTAGCCGAACTCTCGTTTACAAAGTCGAGCAAGCCAGCATTGCTAAAAAACTGTAAGTTATAGTACCCAGGCAGCACAAGTCCCAGAATTGCTAGGATGAGATAAATGATTCGCTTAACGCTCATAATTACCCTACCTGTTCTTTGATCGAGTGTATTACCCTACTCGCTAACAACCAATCCTTACTTCTTCTGCGGGCACTTCGGATGAATCCCCCCCTGCAAACAAATGTAAGCAATTTGACTTTTATCTAAATTCTTAGCCTCCGCAAAATCAACTCCTAGGAATCGACCGGATTTACTACCAGTCGGACTTTGAATAAATTGATCCGAAGCTGTTTTCCCCAGAAACACAGCGCCTTTAAAATTCGCGCCCGCTAAATTTGCGCCCCTAAAATCAACCGAACTCACCTCCGCATTCCGCAAATTAGCATCTTGCAACCGAGCATCTTTTAAATTCACGTTGGCGAGTTTAGTCGAACTCAAATCGGCATTTTGTAAGTTTGCGCCGCTCAAATCAGCACCGGACAAATCAGCACCTTGCCATTCCGATTTAGACAAATTTGTCAAGGACAACTGAGCGCCTTGAGCCTTCACTTTTGCCAAACGCGCGCCTGACAAATCTGCTCCTGACAAATTCGCGCTTCCTATATCTGCCCCGGTAAAACTTGCATTTTTTAACAGTGCTTCCTGCAAATTGGCTCCAATTAAAATAGCACTGCTGAAATTAGCTGCATTCAAATTGCCGTTTGACAAATTAGCTTTGTTCATGACAGCGCGCACAAAAGTAGTCCGGTTCATTACAGCACTGTTTAAAGACGCCCCGGTCAAATTTACTCCTTCCAAATTAGCGCCGCTCAAGTCAGAAATCCAATCGTCAAAGGTAGCCGGACGCCTGTCTTCGCCGGTGCCGTAAAAGCGAGATCCCTGCAAGCTGGCATTGGTTAAATTGGCATTTCTCAACTTAATTCCCGACAAGTCAACTTTGTTTAAAACTAAAGTAAACTGAGACGGGCCGGCAGGACTTTGAGCTAAATCCGTGCGACTGAGATCGACACCGTTGAGCTGGCTGCTATACACTGTGAGAATTTTGCCGATCGCCCTTTGTACTGTTCGCAGGCGGGCGGCCGCTAACTCGCGTTCCGGGGCCTTGCCGCCAAAGCGCAGGGAATCGAGGTCGTTGCTGAGGGCTTGATTCAACCGCTGCAACTCAGGCAAAGCTTTCGGCCCGCTACTGACTAAAGCTTGCTGGATCGCGTCCAGCATGGCGCGGTTGTCTTCTTGAGCTAGCAAATCCGCTAGCAGGGGTACGGCGCGGGAGTCTTCCACCGCCCCCAAAGCCAAAATGGCCGATCGCCTGCCCGATGCCCCGCTAGCCGATGTGGGAGACAATTTGCTGACTAAAGCTACAAATAATTCGTCGTTCCGCTGCCGGGAATCCCGCATATTTGCTTGACTTTGAGTGTAGATGAGAGTGCCGACAAACAAAGTTAAAATCAATCCCGCGCTGCCGATAGTAACTATCACTAAAGTGGTGCCCGGGTGTTGGCGCATCCAATTCCACAAACTGCGATTTACTTTCAGCCCGCTTTGTGGAGTCACAACCAAAGCCGCAATCTGCGCGTCTTCCTCAGTCCAATCTGGACTCTTGACAGGATTGTCAGACAGTTGATTCGATCGAGCGTTGACCACCAAAGTATTCGCGAGGCGATCGTGTCCGGATTGGCGTTTGTAGCGCAATGCAAAAGCGCCGTCTGCGAGCACTGCCAAGCCGCTGAGTCCCCCTAAAATCAGCAAATCAGGAAACGCACCGCTCAAGCGCCAAATGCCGTAAGCGACGCCCAGAGGCACTCCCCAGCGCCCCAAACTTTCGCGAATTAGCACTGGCCCAAAACCCGGAGGAGTACCCGACGCTGTGACAACTTTGACGCCGAACCAGCGTTTGGGGAGAGTTTGACCGGTTCTGGCAAGCAAAAACAGTTGCCACCCCGCTAAAACTGCCGGTGCCAGCAGCGCCGCTGACCATAATAGATTAGTTAGGGGTGCGACTCTGGGGCTGCGATCGCGCACGGGTATGCCCAAGGTACGGGCGACGGTTTCGGATGCTGCTGCTACTGAGGAATTGAGCGGCACGGTTTGAGATTCCTGGTTGACCAATGCCCCGATACTGAAGGGAACGAGGGCGCTGGCCGCAATTAACGAAATTTCCACTGCCCAAGCGCCGCACCTGCGAACCAGCAGTGGCATTTGCTTGGATTGTGTTTGCCAAGACGGATCGGGTTGATTGATGCCGCTGGGCGCGGTGGGGTTAGCCATATTTAGAAATTCCTATTATTTGTCGTTAGTATTTGAGGACTGGGGGGAAATTGCCAATTTATACGCTATGTAGATTAGCACTCCGAGAACGGCAAGAGTCATCAGCGCTGAAATTAGCTGTACGACGCTATTAAAGACTGTCAGGACAATTATCGCTCCGACGGCAAAGGCTGCCACCTGCCCCGGTTTGGGGAGTCTTTGAAACTTGTCCAGTAATTGATTGTAGAAGGTTCCGACGGCTTGATAGCTGTCTGAATTTTGTGTGATGATTGGCGATCGTTCTACTTTAGCTTTTAGTTCTCCGAACGCTTGCTGCCAATTGAAGTTATTTTGAGGATTCATAAAAAAATTCCGAAGTTATTTTAGATTAATGTGTTTGGAACAGCCGTTATCCTCTACCGTCAAAGAACTAGAACCAAATGTCATTGTGTGAGGAAACATGAAGATCCATTATCCGGGCGATCGCGGCAAACTGTGGTTTAGCCCGATCGTGACCGTAGCCTTGGCAATGATTTTAGCGGATGCCGGTGCCCTTCGGAGCCAACCGCTACAAATTGCTCCGGGATTTCCCGAACCGCTGGGAGTTTCTGGAGTTTCCGGCGGCCCGAACAATAGTGGCGACTGCGGTTTTGTCTCCCAAGGACCGAACCACGTCATCGAAGTAACGCAGGATTTGCCTTACTGGCGGATTGCAGTACAAACCGCTGGAGCTCCAAGTTTAATGATTCAAGGGCCGAGGGGGCGTTTCTGCGTGCTGCCGGCGAATGCTGCTGCGGGGAATGTAGAATTTTCCGGTTATGGGGACAAGGGGACTTATGTTATTTTTGTGGGCGATCGATCTCAAGGTCAACACCCTTACTCTCTCTCTATTTCCCAAAAGCGAAATTAAAAATACAACGGAATTAGGAGGCTGGCTGTTAGAAAATGGCTTTTTTGCGATCGTCAAGAAGCCTGCTTTTTAACAGCAAGTGCGTTAACTAGGGATTTCCTATCAATTTTGTATTTGGTTTTTAACCCACTTCCGAAACAATCTGAGAGTTTGACTCGTGCCCACTGTTTGGCTTTGTTCGCAATATTGAGAAATAGCTTCAATAATTGGCAGATTGGGAAAAGTCGGACTAATTTCAGATTCAACATATTTCCCATCTTGAAGCACATTAATCAGAAGCTTCTTATTTTCATAGCGCCATATTTCAGGTACCCCCAGAGCTTCGTAAGCGTCCAGTTGAGTCTTGGAAGTTAAATCGACTTCAATTGCTAAGTCTGGCGGCGGATCGACAGTTAAGTCTATCCGCTTTTTACCAATCATTCGAGCATAATTCTGAATGTAAAAGCAGTTGTCAGGTTCAATACCTTGTAACATACTTTTTCGCTTAAAAGTCGTCGAACCAAAACATTCTCGATCGATTTCAAGTTCTTCGAGTAAGATTTTCACCATATCGCCAATGATTTCCTTATTGAATTCATGTTCTGGTAGTGGCATCCTAATCTCCAAAGTTCCTTGACTGTAAGCTATTCTAGAGCCACGGTGTTCTCCCAACTCTTCTAAAATTGCTTCAAATTCCTGCCACTTGACATCATCTAACAGCACTCTATGTCCAGGTGGTACAATGATTTGTCTTAATTGCAGCGTTACCATTTGAATCTCCGATTTATTTAAGTTTATGATAACTTGTCTGTATCGGTAATTGGGCATTGGGAAACAGTCAGGTTTGTAGTGAGGACTTCAGTCATCAAAGCCTGATTTGTTCTCTAACCCATTGCCGAAACAATCTGAGAGTTTGACTCGTCCCCACTGTTTGGCTTTGTTCGCAATATTGAGAAATAGCTTCAATAATTGGCAGATTGGGAAAAATAGGACTAATTTCCGATTCAACATATTTCCCATCTTGAAGCACATTAATCAGAAGCTTCTTATTTTCATAGCGCCATATTTCAGGTACTCCCAGAGCTTCGTAAGCGTCCAGTTGAGTCTTGGAAGTTAAATCGACTTCAATTGCTAAGTCTGGCGGCGGATCGATTGTTAAGTCTATCCGCTTTTTACCAATCATTAGAGCGTAATTCTGAATGTAAAAACATTCATCAGGTTCAATTCCTTGTAACATACTTTTTCGCTTGAAAGTCGTCGAACCAAATGGTTCAAAATCTATTTCTAGTTCCTCAAACAAAATTTTCACTAAATAGCCAATAATGATTTTAGCTTTCTCGTGTTCTGGTAGTGGCATCCTAATCTCTAAAGTTCCTTGACTGTAAGCTATTCTAGAGGGACGGTGTTCTCCCAACTCTTCTAAAATTGCTTCAAATTCCTGCCAGTTGACATCATGGAACAGCACTCTATGTCCTGGGGGTACACTGATTTGTTTTAATTGCAGAGCTACCATTTCAACCTCCGATTTATTTAAGTTTATTATAACTAATACAATCTTTTAATTTGAGTGGGTACACGGCGCCGCCTCAACTTAATTTACTGGTAACGGTCGCCAAAAATCGAGAAGTCTAATCTGCGTTTTTTTGCTGGTTATAAAGTTCCTTAAACTTGCGCTGCTGCTGGTTGTGATCTACGATCGGAGAGGGATAATGAAGAAGTCGGCGCTCTAAAGGTGAAAGATTTCCTGTTAGCAAAACTTTAGTATCAACGCGGCGCAATTCTGGAACCCAGTGCCGAATATATTCGCCCTCCGGGTCAAATTTTTGAGCTTGAGTCGCAGGATTGAATATTCGCAAAGGTTTCGGGTCCATGCCGCTCGATGCACTCCACTGCCAGCCGCCATTGTTAGCAGAAAGGTCGGCATCTATCAATTTTTGCATGAAGTATTTTTCACCCCACTGCCAGTTAATAATTAAATCTTTGGTGAGGAAACTGGCGACTATCATGCGGCAGCGATTGTGCATCCAACCTGTCTGATTTAACTGCCGCATTGCTGCATCAATAATAGGATAGCCAGTTTTGCCTTTACACCAAGCTTGAAAGAGCTTTTCATCGTTATCCCACGGAAAGTCTTTGAATGCTGGACGGTAGGGGCCGTCTGCTAATTCTGGGAAGTTATACATGGCGTGTTGGTAAAATTCCCGCCACGCTATTTCCTGTTGCCAAGTACGGATGCTTGTACACGCTTCTTCGCTGCGGCAAGTGTCCATTACTATCTGGGTAGCTTGCCAAACAGTGCGGATGCCAATTGCGCCAAATTTGAGGGCTGCACTGAGTTGGGATGTGCCGTTAATGGCGGGGAAATTGCGCTGTTCTTGATATTCGTAAATTGCCCGATCGCAAAATTCTTCTAATTTTTGTTGCGCTGCGTCTTCTCCGGGTTCTATTACTAATGGATTTTCCCAAATAAATCCCAAACTAGAGGCAGTTGGCACTGTTTCCATTGCACCTGCTTGGTTCGCGATTGCTTGTTCTTCGGCAGTTAATCCGGTCATTGATTCCAGATAAGTTATCGGCAGTGTCTCTACGGGTTGGGCTTTGGGTTTACTATTCCATTTTTTCCAAAATGGTGTATAAACTGTGTAGGGAGTCCCTGTACCACTGCGAATTTCATCTGGGGCGTGCAGGACTTGATCCCAGAAATTTTGAACTTGAATTCCTGCTTGTTGGAGGGCGTTTGATACGGACTGATCGCGCTGTTTTGCGTAGGGTTCAACATCCCAGTTCCAAAATACTGCTTGAGCATTTATAGCTGTTGCTAATCTCGGTATTCCTAGACTCGGGTCATCTTGAATTATCAGCAATTGGCTGCCGGCTTCCCTGTAACGCGCGGAGAGTTTTTGCAAGCAGCCGATCATGTATGTGACTCTAGCTGGCGCTACGTCATCCCGATTTAGGATATTGCGATCGAGACAAAAAATTCCGACTACTTTCGGGCTTTGCTGGCGCGCTGCTGCCAGTCCGATGTTGTCAGAAATACGCAAGTCGCGGCGGTGCCAAAATAAAATTAGATTGGAGATATCGGACATTTTTTTGATTAAATTTTAACTTTATACATTTCGCCGTAGGGTGCGTATCGGCGACCTTACTACGATATATTAAGTAGGGTGCGAAGAGCGCACCTTACCGCTATTTCAACGACCTTTTCTCTGTCACTCACATATCGGATTTACATCAAAAAGGGACGTGCCAAGAAAAAGCTAGAAATAGATTTTGCATCAATGGGTTCCCCAGCTAAGATAGCTTTCTCTAATTCTTCCGGGGTGAATAAAACTGTCTCCATGTCTTCGTCATCGTCTTGTGCTGGTGGCTTGTCCAGTTTTTCCAAATCTTGGGCTAAGAAAGCATAAATGATTTCATCGGAATAACCGGGGGCGAGAAAAAATTGCCCTAATTTCTGCCATTTTCCGGCGCGATATCCGGTTTCTTCTTCGATTTCGCGTTTGATAGTTTCGGCGGGATTTTCATTGATTTCTACCGTACCAGCGGGAAATTCTAAAATTCGCCCTTTTGTGGCAAAGCGATATTGGCGTACCAAGACGAGTTTACCTTCGGGTGTGACGGGAACTGCAAGTGCTCCGCCCGGGTGGCGAATACATTCCCACTCGCCTTCGGAACCGTTGGGAAGACGGAGGGTGGCTACGTCAAAGTTGAATTTGCGCCCTTGGTAAAATAGGCGTTGTTTGAGGAGTTGGGGTAGTTCTTGACCGATCGACATAAGCGACAAGCGAATAATGTTTGAGTGCACCGATTTAAGACATCATAGGCGATCTCATACGGTTTTAGATTTGAGATTTTAGATTTTACATTGGGAATGACGGATAACTCTCACATTTTGGAGCTTACCTACGGTTGCATTTTTTGTGAAACTGCTACGATCCGTGAATTGTACTCAATTTTTACAAGGGCAATTTTTGCACTCCGGAACAGTCTGCGGTTTGCAGGAGTTGGACGATCGCACTTTTCGTCACCGGATGCACCCAATCCGGGGCAATTTCTGCTAAAGGTACTAATACAAAAGCTCTTTCGCTCATCCGGGGATGAGGTAGAGTCAGTGTCGGAGTTTCTAGGATTAAATTGTCGTACAGCAGCAAATCTAGGTCGAGAGTTCTTGGCCCCCATTTTTCTCTGCGAATTCGATTAAATTTTATTTCAATTTTTAATAAAGTTGCTAGCAATTGTTCGGGTTCTAGTGCCACTTCGAGGATAGCACAGGCGTTGATGTAATCGGGTTGCGGCGGCCCTACGGGGGCGGTTTGATACCAGCTTGAATGAGATTTTACGGCTATTCCTGGGGTGTTGTTGAGGGTTACGATCGCGCTTTTGAGTGTGGCGAGGGAGTCGCCTAAGTTGCTACCGAGGGCGATCGCACATTTTGTTGATTTCATAAAGAAGAAGGTTCGGCAACGGATTGTGTAACGGATGTAACGGATGTCAGGAAGAAGGAAGAGGGAAGAAGAGTAACGCGGGGGCGGGTTGATCTATCTCCTTTACTACCGACAAATATTTCGAGTAAAACCCGCCCCTAAAAGCCTAATTTTTGGTGGTAAATTGATTTTACAGGACACTTTTTTAGGAAAATATGGTGACACAAAACTTTATTTTAATCAAATATTAACATACTGTTAATTTTTATTAACTATGATTGACAAGTGTTAGTATTTAGTTTCAAAAATAATGAATTTGTACCTACGCTTATTGTCGGCTATCATTCTAGCAATTATTAGTTTAGCAGCAAGTATATCAATAGGTTTGGCTGAAACAAAAGAGCGCTACATTACCCTAGATTCAGACGGCAGTCAATCTTTTGCGAGTTTAGTGCAGCAGGCGGAAGATTTAGCGAAAGAGTCGATCGCCCGCGAGTTTCAAGAAAATCCGGCATTAACAGAAGTTACAATCATCATTACAGCCGATCGCAGCCGGCAAAGAGTTCCGGTTTTGCGATCGAGAGTATCGCAGCCACGACAGGCAGAAAGATGCGAGAATCGAACATTGAACTAGATATTTTGCCGATGCTCAATTGCTGCTGGGATTCAGAGACGGCAATATTTCGCCTGCACATTATGGGTCTTCGCAAGTGATTAATTTACCTGCGCCCTGTCGCTCGACATCCCGAAAAAACGATCCGGGTTTTCGAGATGATTGAAATAGTGGTAATCGGGCAGGGGGCATGGAGAATTGGTAACAAACAACAAACAACCAATAACCACTAAAAAATAACCACTAACCAATTTATATAACTTATTATGGCTCTACCGGATGTTTGGGGTAAAAAGCAGTAGCTGATACATTTTTTGGGGACAATGAAGGCTGAAAACCTTGAGAAAGCTAGATTATAAGCTGGCGTTATCACCACCACTATGGGAGAACCCTTATTATTAACCCAAATAAAATGTGATTTTAATTAACCTTCAGGTTAACTCCGCTTAATTTAATAGTGATAAAGTTGCATACAGAATCATTTGATTAGGGATGTTGGGTTGAATAAGGAATTTATGTCTAAAATAACTCGCCGACAACTGCTAATTTTCTTCGGCAGCAGTGCAGCTACCACTGTGCTTGCCCCTCAACTAACTAAAACACTATTCGGCATCAATTCCACCTCAGCCGAAGCTGTAGTTCCGCTATCTTTCACTCCGTTAAGACTTCCCCACCCGCTGCCAATTTATCGAGAAATGCCCAGCTTTATGCCGACGGGCTTAAACGGAGAGGGAACCGTGATGGCTGCCTCACAGGATACTAAATTAACGAGTTACAGAATTGTTGACGATGTGGTTGTGCCGCCGGAATACGAACGCTACGTGATTCTCCGCTGGGGCGATCGAGTTTTCCTTGATCCGGCAGACTATTTCGGCTACAACTGCGACTACACGGCCTTCCTGCCCCTTCGCGGCAGCAATCACGATGGCTATCTCTGGGTAAACCACGAGTACGTATGCTTTCCGATGTCGAAAGCGGCACCCGATACCCAGTCAGATGTGGCATCGTTCCCGGCGAGCGATCGCGCCGTCCTCGGTATAGACTTATCCGTAAAAAATCAGGCTACCCTCGGCGAATTTTTGTACAATCTCGGCGGTTCGATCGTCCGCCTCACCAAACAAGCCAACGGACGCTTTGGGGCGATCGCCCGCGATCCCATCAACCGCCGTATCCACGGACTTTCCGGCCTCGGCATCAACAGCCAGCGTACCGACAAATACAAAGATGTCACCTCCTGGGGAACCAGACAAGGCGACGACAACTATCTTACAGGTACGGGCCCGGCAGCCACCCAAGTCTTCGCGCAAGTAAACACCGACGGACTTGGAAACCGCATCATCGGTACAGCCTACAACTGTTCCGGCGGCACAACCCCTTGGGGCACAATCCTCTCCGGCGAAGAAAATTTCCAAGGTAGCGAACTATTCTTTGTCGGAGTTCAGGAAAACGTCAAACCCAACGGCAGCCAAACCGGCTACGCCAAGGGCACTACCGGCGAGGAATTCGGCTTAGTCGGCGAAAAATACGGCTGGATGGTAGAAGTCGATCCTCAAGATCCGAGTTTCCGCCCCCGCAAACACACGGCTTTAGGCCGTTTCCGCCACGAAAACGTAGCGATTCGCGCAGCAGCGGGCCGCAGATTAGTAGTGTACATGGGGGAGGATCGACGGGGCGGACACACCTGGAAATTTGTCAGCAGCGGTACTGTCACCAATCCCGCAGATAAAAACAACAGCCGCTTGTTTGAAGACGGCACTTTGTACGTTGCCCAATATCACAGCAACGGTACAGGAAAATGGTTGCCACTCACTCTAAATAGTCCCACAAATCCGGTGCGTCCTTCTCAAGTTGGCGAGGCGGAATTAGCAAGTTTGGGCAAGGCTCAAAGAGATGCCAATACTCGCTTGCCCAAACGCGCCGGAATTGCCGAGCAAACCGAAGACGGCGGTTCTTTTGTAGTAGATACAACTAATGAAGCAACAGCACTTCCCGCCTACACAAATAAAACTCTTGCTAATTTCTATAGCAGCCAAGGTGCGCTTTTAGTTGATGCTTTCTTAGCGGCTAATTTGAGTGGTGGCACTCCGACTGCGCGGCCGGAAGATTTGGAAGTTAATCCTACTACTAAGGAAGTTTTCATTGCTTATACTGACGCCGCCCCCGGAAGCGACGGCTATCCAGATTCTCGCATTTTTACTGTTGCTAAATACGATAGCGCAGTCAACAGCACTCAGCAGTCGGGAGGACTGTATAAGATAATTGAAGACAGTCCTGATGGTGAAGGTTTGACCTTCCGCTGGGAGCGTTTGGCTCAAGGTGGAGAGGCGGGTGCGGTAGCTGGGGCGGGATTTGCTAATGTGGACAATTTGGTTTTTGACACTCAAGGCAATGTTTGGGGCGTGACTGATATGTCTACGAGCACGCACAATGGTTTTGATGTGGGTTCGGCTGGAAAGCAAACGACGATCGACCACAACAAGACTGGAAATGTGTCAGATTTTACTGGTGTTTTCGGCAACAATTGGCTGTTTTATATCCCGACTTCTGGGCAGAATGCAGGAACAGTAATTCCGTTTGCTTACGGCCCGAATCGGTGCGAAATGACGGGGCCGACTTTTGTGGGAGATACGCTGTTGCTTTCGGTGCAGCATCCGGGGGAAGATTGCCCGATCGATGATGGCACTGTACTGAGTCGGCAAATTGAAATGTTGGATTTGAACGGTGCTGTTTTCAATCAGACTCGTAGTGTTGCTCGCGGCAGTTTGTGGCCGAGTAATATTGAGAATGATCGGCGTCGTTCGCCGATGCCATCGGTGATTGGAATTCGTCGGGTGCGATCGACTTCAACGGGTGAGTTTGTTTAAATCTCACATCTTGCACCATTCTCAAGAACAGGCTTTCCGGCCTGTTGCACAAAGAGTGAATTTTCTTGTGGAACAGGCCCGAAAGCCTGTTCCTAAAAAGCTTATTGAGAATGGTGCAACATCTAAGTTTAAATAGGACTTACGCATCCGGGCCCAGAAACCTGGTTTTTACGAATCTGGAGTAAGATTGAATGAACCGCGAGGCACGCGGACGCGAAGAAAGAGAAAGAAGAAGATACTGTTCTTTATTCGCGCTCTTCTCGTCTTCGCCGTTCGTTCAAATAATTTAAAAAAGCCCTAGGAAAATTAATATCAAATCCCTTGAGCGCGAAATTTTTAAGAAAATTGTACTTGGCGATATAAGTCGGCGATCGCAATTTCTAGATTCACAGATTCAAGTTGCAAGGAATCGCCCAAACCATACTCGGAGAGAACCCATTGCCCTGGTCTATCGCGCCGAAACATCCGGAAGTGCTGTAATTCATTATCTCAAGTTCTTGGATGTCCCTGTTCCCACCTGATTCATACCTGAATTCAGCAACATCAATATGTGGTATTCGGAACATTATTCTATTATAAGTCTTGTCTGAGATTCACAGATTTTAAGTAGGATTCCGCTACGTCTAAAAACGGTTTTATCTAAGATCGTAAGTATTGCCAACCCTAATTTTGGCAACTAATTTTTTTTAGTTAAAGGAATAGCGATCGCGAATTCCGTTCCCTTTCCTGGTTCGGAGACGCATTCGATTTTTCCGCCGTGTCTCTCTACTATAATTTGGTAAGTTATTGATAAGCCGATTCCCGTACCTTTGCCTACTTGTTTAGTAGTATAAAATGGATCGAATATTTTCCGTCGGACTTCTTCTTTCATTCCCGATCCATTATCTGAAATCCGAACTTCGGCCATTTTGCCCTCAATTTTAGTAGCAATCTGAATCGTCGGAATGAAATATAGATCCTTAGAATTCGGCAAAGACAGCTTCTCTTCCAAAGTATCGATCGCGTTGTTAATTAAATTCATAAAAGCCTGGTTTAATTGTCCTGCATAACACTCGATCGCTGGTAAATCTCCATATTCTTTCACAATTCTAATTTCCGAGTGATGCGAGTTAGCTTTTAAGCGATTTTGCAAAATTAATAGCGTACTATCAATGCCTTCATGGAGATTTACTTTTTTGCGATCTGACTCATCTAAACGCGAAAAATTACGTAATGACAGGACAATCTGCTGGATGCGTTCGGTTCCAACTTTCATCGAATTGATAGTTTTTGGTAAGTCTTTAACTAAAAATTCTAACTCTATATTATCAGCTTCTAGTTTAATTTCTTTGGCTGGTTCGGGATAGTATTTTTGATACAAATCCAACAAACGAATTAAATCAGCTACATACTCGCTGGAATAACTAATATTACCGTGGATAAAGTTTACTGGATTATTAATTTCATGCGCGACACCTGCTACCATCTGACCCAAACTCGACATTTTTTCAGCTTGAATCATCATTGTTTGAGTACGTCGTAGTTCCTCCAAAAGAGATTCTAACTGTAAAGCTCTTTCTCTTAGTTTTGCTGGCGTACTTACCAAAACAAATATTGCACCTCCAGCTAATATAGCACTGAAACTAGCAGCTATCCACAACCATTTAAAAATAGGTGAATTCTCAATCCAGCCATCTTTTGGAATAGCTGCTAACTGCCAGGAGCCATTAGGTAAAGTTACTTCTAAAGTAACAGGCGATCGCTGGAAAACCTTAGCATCTCCAAAAAATACTTCTCCCGCAGCGCCTAATCCATCTTTCCCCCGAATCGCATATTTAAGCTTGGCAGATGAGTCTAATAGTCCCGCTTCTTTTAATAAAATATTCCAATCAATACCAATGCTTACCATTCCCCAATAGCGACCGCTTTCAGGAGGTTTGCCGACAGGAGTCAGAAAAATTGGGGTACGAGTAATCAAAGCCATATTACCCTGTTCGATTAATTTAACTGGCCCCGAAACTACAGTGTTTCTAGTATCAATTGCTCTTTGAAATGGCTTTTTTTCTTCTGGTATTTTCAGGGGTGCAAATCCTAAAGCACCTTCTTGACCTGCTAAAGGATAAAGATGGGTTGCAATTGAATTTTTGAACAATGCAGCGCTAGGAATGCCGGGTTGCTTGGCTAAGATAACTCTAGTCAAATTTTCAAACTCTGCTTGGCTAATATTTGGATTGCTTACTGAAATATAAGCTACCAAACCTTGCATTACAAATAATCGCTGGTTTAAAGAACCTTCAAGCTTAGCTCTCACCGTGCTAAGTTGGTCTAGTACAGCAACGCGGTTTTCCTGCTGGAAATGTTCGTTTTCTAAACGAATGAATAGCTCGGCGATCGCTAAAACGAGCGTCGCTGTTAAAAAGGCTGCTAGATAGGGTAAGTACCTGATTTTCACGTTCTTATTATATTAGAGCTAATTTGTAAACAAAAGATTAAGCAGACAGCCTGCGGGTCATCAAACGGATGAGCGACCCGTAAATCATCGCTTCACTGGTCTGGGTGTATAGTTCATAGTCCTTACTCAAGTGTCGAAACTGATTGAGCCAGCCAAAAGTACGCTCGACAATCCAGCGCTTAGCGCTTTTTCATCACTCTGGATAAAATAAAACAACGGCATACCAACTTTATCCAGAGTCTAATGTTGTATATCCACGAAACTTATTCATCATATTTAATAGTTCTAGAAATCCGGCTTTTCAGCTAGGAATATCAAAAATCAAGAGCCAAGGCTTGAGGAAATTGTAAAAGACATAGGGTTGAATTATCAGTCGCAAATTATTTAACGTAGATTTCCATCCTCCACTAAAATTCCACCACTCATGCTGACTATATTTTAAAGGTTCTTGAGATATACCCTGTGGCCCAACGCAATTTAAGCTCTGGGATTCCTCTGACACACTCTCACGTGTCACTTGATTATTTCTCTGGTTTGTTTGTAAGCTAATTAACAAAAATGCACAACTAACTATTTCCCACCACTTGGCTATTTGCTGATAACTTGTTACCCGAAAATCGGCCCAGCCTAGTTCGTTTTTGGCTTGCTTTAATCCGTACTCAATCCAATTCCTCAAACCATAGTGATTCCCAATACTCGAATATAAATCTCCGGAAATATTAGTCATTAAATACCAAGTATTACTTTTTCGCTCCCGGAAAAAATCACTGGTTATCTTCCAGTATCTCACCTCGCCAGAACCCGGACAAATGATTTCTTGAATATATCTTGTCTGTTCATTGCCATTAGAAAATACCCGGTCAAATGTTTGCCAGTCACTGTAAGTAACTTCTTCTTTATTCAACCAAGCTTTGTGATTGGAGCGAATTGCCACTACATATTTGAGGTGCAATTTATTTAGCCCTTGTATAAATGTAGAGCTTTCCCCATATAGACTATCAGCTAATACCTGCTCGATTTTAAATCCCATCCCCTCTAGCTCTGATATAATTTCTAGGGCTAGTTGAGGTTTAGTCTTATATGTGTCTTCTGGTAGGAGAGTTGCTTGTGGTTTGAAAACTTTAAACATTAATGGAAATAGCGTGTTTCCGACTACACCATAGGCATTAACAGATACTATTCCATTCTCTACCTTGCCGAGATTACCAATATATTGTCTCGCCACATAATCGGTAGTGTTTCCCTTTTTTTTGTCTCCGGTTTCATCTATTATTAATATGACTTTTCCCCCAGCGACTCTCTCTAGTATTAACGACAATCTTAATTGTTGACAAGCTTTAATATCCCAGGGGGACAAAGTTAAAAAATGATGTAGAGATTGTTCATTTTTTAAGCCGACCACTTTCGCTATTTCTGTTAGCGATTTTCGCTTGATTCCCGAAATCATCCCTATAATTAGATACTTGAAGTTTTCAAAACTTCTTACCTCGGGAAATAGATGTTGATAGGCTTTACAGTATTCGTCTACAAAACTGACTGTAGAAACTGGTGGGCGGGGTAGTACCATACATTTTAACTATTTGAGGACTTCAGGAATATTATACTATCGCTAAAGTGATGGAAGAGCGTTAGGCAAAATCTCAAATTCCTTTGATGTTCGCTCAATCACCTCCACTCGTACCCCACTCTATCGTTGCTACCGAAAAAAATTCCCCCAAAGTTTCCGACTCTGGCTTTAGATCGGGAAATAGAGATATTTCGATTTTGCCATGACTCAACATAGAGAGACTGGCCACAGCTCCTCTGACCTGTTCCGGCTTGACTTCCAGATACCTTTGCAACTGCTCTAAATTCCTGTGTCCGCTCACTTCCTGCACGATTCTTAAGGGAATACCAGCATTCGACATCTGGGTAAGGGCAGTCCTGCAGAAGCTGTGAGAACTGGCTCCCTCGATGCCAACTCGCTTAAAAGCCTGTCGCAAGATTAAGCCGGCCGCGTCGCTGGTGATGTGTCCCAAGCGAGTGTTACAGCACTTCCGGATGTTATGAGGTACAGTAGCAACAATTAGTAAACCAGTTCTTGAGATGTTTCGGGTTAATTAAATCAAGAGCCAGAGCAATTATCGTATCAACCCTTTTAGTGGTGGTTGCCGAAAACTGGATCAATAAAGATTTAAGTTGCGACCACCATAATCCAATCGGATTAAAATAGGCGTGAGTATGGGGACAAACATAAAATAGAAGCACCCACAGATTCAATCATCGATGTAATTGAATCTACTTTATGAGCGGGTAAATTATCCATCACTACTACTGCTCCCGACCACAATTGTGGCACTAAACATTGCTCAAAAAATACCTCAAATGCTTTGCCATCCATTGAGTTATCCATTGTCATGAGCGCCACTACTCGCTTCAAACTAATTGCACCAATTACTGTGACTTTTTTCCCTCGGTAAAAAGGTTTAACCGCATAGGCTCTCGTTCCTCGTTGAGAACGTGCATGAGTTCTGGTTAAACAAGCGTAATACTCCAGTCTCATCTAAAAAAACTAGATCTTTTTGGTCGATCTGCTTGACTTTTCCCCAATACTCTAACCTTAACTTCATGACTTTTTCTGTTCCGGCTTGGCTACTTCTCACGGTTTTTTTTACGATTTAATCCCAACTTTTGTAAGGCGTTACACATGGCTGTTCTACCCACCCAATTTCCCGTCTTCTGGCCAAATAACTCACACAATTCTAGTAAGGTTGCATCAGGATGTGCTGCCACTATTTCTCTCAAAGAAGCTGTGGAATTATTCAAATGACTGTATCTCGGTTTACCCCTGGGTTTCGGCTCTAAATTTCCCTCAATTTTTTGTTGCTTGACCAGTTTTTGAACAGAGCTTTTACTGACGGAAAATATCGCTGCTGTTTTTCTGATCGACAGCTTCTGCTCGATATGGGCTGCTACTATGAAAGGAGCACAAATCTATTGAGTATGCTTTCATTGGTATATTATTTTTAGTCGATTCTATTGTACCTCATAACATCCGGAAGTGCTGTATTCTTCTGCACTCATCGATGGGCGATCGGGTAGGGCAACCATAATGCGATCGAAAATGAAGTATGTTTCTAGAATAGCTTGAAGAAAAAGTGATTAAAAGGGCGGGTTTTTGAGATTGTCAATTATTGGCAGATATTTTTCGTGAACCCGCCCCTACCGTATTAGGGTAATCGACCGGACATGATATCAGAGGTTTTCATTCCTCTGATTTAGATATTCCTCAAGCCTGCTGGGTGTGACGGGTTGTCAGCCCGTCAGGGACTAAATTCCTCATGTAAGTCACTGTAATTGATTAAGTGCGATCGTACCAACTTTGCAGCGCCAAGCGGTGAACTTCCCGCCAGCTAATATTTTTAAGTCTGGCAATTTCCGCGCAATCTTCGTATTCCGGCTGTACATTAACAATCGTTTCTCCAGACTTCGCAACTTTTATCTTGACTTCGCCGTATTCTGTTTTAACGGTCTGGATTTCTCGGTGTAAAATCGTTCTTTGTTGAGTCGATCGCCTAATTCCCAGAGTAGTAGTTTCGCGAAAGATAACTGCTTCACAAGCATCCTGAAATTCGGGATGACAAATCGCCGTTAACAAAACCCCCAGCCGCGACTTTTTCATCACAATTGGGGCAGTAAAAACATCCAGAGCTCCGGCGGCAAACAAAGCATCAAAAACATAGCCGATCGCCTGCGGACTCAAATCATCAATTTGCGTTTCCAATACCGTAATAGTTTCTAGGGAATTGGGAATTGGGCATTGGGCATTGGGCATCGGGAATGGGGAATTAGTAGCCGTCTTTCTCCCACTCTCCCACTCTCCCACTCTCCCCCTCTCCCCTTCTGACTTCTCCCCAATCCAGAGGCGCAAAATATTAGGAATTGCCAGCATTCGAGAACCTGCACCCAAACCGATCGCCTGAATTTGCATCGACGGTGGCGGGCCGAAAGCAGAGGCGAGAGTACAGGCGATCGCAGTTCCCGTAGGAGTGCACAATTCGCGATCGATCCCGTTGCTATAAACCGGCACTCGGTGCGTTTCCCACAACCGCATCACCGCCGGCGTCGGCACCGCTAACTTACCGTGGGCCGCCTTCACCGTACCTGCACCAGTCGGCATCGCCGAAAAGTAAAATTCATCAATATCCAACCAATCCAAACCCAAACAAGTACCGACAATATCAATAATTGCATCCGTCGCCCCCACCTCGTGAAAGTGAACCTCGCTTGGGGGGATACCGTGTACGGCACCTTCTGCATCTGCTAATTTGCCAAATACAGCCAAACTCCAAGATTCCACGCGCGGAGGCAATTTTGCAGAGACGATGATTTGCTCAATTTCGGGCAAATTGCGGTGATGAGTGTGGCTAATTTCGGCATCTGCTTCACCGTGACTGTGAGAATGTTCTTTCCCGTGATGATGGTGGTGGCGGGCGTCAAAAGTAGGGGATTCGGTTTCCGAGGGATCGAGTTCGGTAGCGGAATTTTTGGATTTTAAGCACAAATCCGGAGCTAAATCTACATAAAATTTAGTTGCTTGTTGAGTATTCCGGTGGACTAATTCCGTCCGCAACTGGTACTCTGTCGAAATGCCGAGCAAATTGAGTTTTTCGATTAGGTAGTCTAAAGGAACGCCAGCGTGAACAAGAGCTCCGATGCACATATCGCCAGCAATGCCGGTTGGACAGTCAAAATAAGCTATTTTATTCATTGTTAACAATTAATTTTCAACATTGATTGTTTCACTCGATATTTCGATCGCCCACTTAGCCTGCAATATCTTAACATGGCAACTATTTACGAAGTGCATCCAGTTGCACCCCAAAGAGACCGGATCGAGAAGATTACAAAAGCTCTAAAAGATGGGGCGGTGATGCTTTATCCGACAGATACAGTTTATGCGATCGGCTGCGATCTCAACTCCAAGTCTGCGGTAGAACGAGTCAGGCAGATCAAGCAACTATCCAATGATAAGCCTTTAACGTTCCTGTGTTCCTCTCTCTCAAATATCACCGACTATGCTACAGTCAGCGATGAAGCATACAGAATTATCAAGCGGTTAATACCTGGGCCTTATACATTTCTGCTGCCAGCTACCAAGTTAGTGCCACGGTTGGTAATGAACCCAAAACGGAAAACCACTGGAATTCGCGTTCCCGACCAGCGGCTTTGTTTTACACTGTTGGAAGCCTTGGGAAATCCAATTATTTCAACATCCGCTCACATTACAACGGATGATGAAGGTGCAGCACCAGTGCCTGCATCTAAAGCAGAAAGCTTTGGCAAAGCTGAGCTGTTTGACTGTTTTTCAAAGCTAGTGGATGTCATTGTCGATGACGGTTCCGATCCGGGATATCAAGTTTCTACCATTCTCGATTTGACACAAAGCGAACCGATTGTTGTTCGCCGTGGTTTGGGTTCGGAAGCTGTCGCCGTTTGGGAAAAAGATTAAAATTTTCAGGGGCAGGTTAAGCGCTAAATTGGCCCACAACCCGCCCCCTTTTTTTAGTTATAAACTGCTTTAAGCCTCTACCTTAACTCCTTTCCAAAAAGCAATATATCCGGCAATATTTTTAGCAGCATCTTTGGGAGTAGGATAGTACCACGCAGCATCTTTATTAACTTGTCCGCCGACTTCGACATTGTAGTAACTAGCAACACCTTTCCAACCGCAAGTAGTGTGAGTGCTGCTGTCCTTGAAATACTCACGGTTGATGGCATCGGCGGGGAAATAATAGTTGTTGTCTACAATTTCGCACTTGTCGCTCTCGGCCAAAACGGCACCATTCCAAATTGCTTTCGGCATCAGTTTTTCTGCTTAAATTGAGATTCTCAATTATTGTAACTGTATTTGTGCTCAAAAGGCATAGAATAGTTGAGAAGCCAACAACCAACTACTGCAAATGCCAGCGTCTAATCCGCCAATATCTTCTGTGCCTCTGCCCCTGGAACAAGCACTCAAACATTTTTTTGGCTATGACTCTTTCCGCCCGGGGCAGCAGGAAATTGTCGAAGCTGCTTTACAAAAACGGGATATGATGATTGTCATGCCGACGGGCGGTGGCAAGTCTTTGTGTTTTCAATTACCGGCACTGTTGAAACCGGGATTGACGGTGGTTGTTTCGCCGTTAATTGCTCTGATGCAAGACCAGGTGGAAGCTTTGCAGGATAATGGAATTGGGGCGACTTTTCTCAACAGCACTTTGAGCAGTCAGGAAACCCGATCGCGCGAAACTGCGATTCTCGAAGGTAAGATTAAATTGCTTTATGTTGCACCCGAACGCTTGCTGGGTGAGAGATTTTTACCATTTTTAGATATAGTAGCAAATAAGTTAGGAATTTCGGCATTTGCGATCGACGAAGCCCACTGCGTTTCGGAATGGGGGCACGACTTTCGACCAGAATACAGGCAAATGCAACGAGTGCGCGATCGATATCCCGACATTCCCATTATGGCACTAACCGCCACCGCGACTGAGCGCGTCCGCCAAGACATTATCCAGCAGCTAACTCTGCGAAATCCCTACATCCACGTCGCCAGCTTCAACCGCCCCAATTTATACTACGAAGTTCGCCCCAAAACCAAACACAGTTTTGCCGAAGTTTTGCAAATCATCCAAAAAAAAGGCGGTTCGGGAATTATCTATTGCCTCAGCCGCAAAAAAGTTGACGAAGTTGCCTATAAATTGCAACAAAGTGGCATCCAAGCCTTACCCTACCACGCTGGGATGAGCGATGTCGATCGCGCAACCAATCAAACCCGCTTCATTCGCGACGACGTGCAAGTAATGGTAGCCACAATAGCTTTCGGTATGGGCATTAACAAACCAGACGTGCGGTTTGTAATTCACTACGACTTGCCCAAGAATCTAGAAGGATACTATCAAGAATCAGGCCGCGCAGGCAGAGACAACGAACCCGCCCATTGCAGCTTATTTTTCGGCTACGGCGATGTCAAAATGATCGACTATATCATCGAGCAAAAACCTGATCCACAAGAACAACGAATTGCCCGCCAACAGTTGCGTCGAGTAATCAACTATGCAGAATCAACCGATTGCCGTCGTACAATCCAGTTAAGTTATTTTGGCGATTCATTCCCCGGAAACTGCGGTACTTGCGATAACTGTTGCAACCAAAAACCCGTAGAAGATTGGACGATTGAGGCAATGAAGTTTCTTTCTTGCGTCGCCCGCTGCCAAGAAAAATTCGGCATGAATCACATCATCGACGTGCTGCGCGGTTCAAAGAATCAAAAAATATTGCAATACCAGCACCACCAACTTTCTACTTACGGAATTGGCAAAGATAGAAGTGCTGATGAATGGAAAAAACTGAGTCGTTCGCTGTTAAATCAAGGTTTTTTAGACGAAAAAACCGACGGGTTTCCCATTTTGAAACTGAATGAAAAAAGTTGGGAAATTATGAAACGTCAGCGCACAGTTGAAATCGCCATTGAACCCCAGCGGGAAGTACAGGGAAAAGTTCGTTCTTTGGCAGTAGAAGTAGAAGGTTTATTTACCATACTGCGGACGCTACGCAAGCAAATTGCCGACGAACAATTTGTGCCACCTTACGTAGTTTTTGCGGATAAAAGCTTGCGAGACATGGCAGAAAAACGCCCGCAAAATCTCAGAGAATTCGAGGAAGTTTACGGCGTTGGCAGCAACAAGCGAGATAAGTACGGTAAGGTTTTTTTGGAAGCCATTCGCAATTTTTGCCAAGAACAAGGATTGCCAACTGCCGCTGCATCTTCTGCGGCAGCGAATCTTCCCAATCTTGCTAACGTTGCGTCTTATTCGCAGATGCAAACCTGGGAATTATACCGACAAGGTTTGACAGTTCAAGGAATAGCTAATGCGCGGGGTATGAGCCCTAATACTATTTCTGGGCATCTGATAGAATTGATGGAAATGGGCAGGGAAGTTGATATAAATTTGTTGGTGGAACCGGAACGCCAGCAGGCGATAGTGTACGCAATTGAAGTTATGGGGGATGAGAAACTAAGAGCCATTTATGATTTTTTAGAAGAACGTTATACGTTTGAAGAGATTAAGTTTGTGCGCGCTTGGTGGCGGCAAAATTATGTAGGTTTTTAACCGCCGATATATGCAGATGAACGATGATGGACGCAGATAATTGATGGGAGGAAGGAAAAATGAGAATAAAAAAAGTAGCTTGTGGGGATAATATATTAGAGGGGCGTTTTGAAGCGATATATTTTTTCCATTTGGGTTTGCTACCTGGCATATATGGCGTTGGCAAAACTCAAATTTCAAAAGTAATTTTAAGAGCGCTATAAGTCAGTAAGCTTGGGTTAGCTAATCGTCTCATTATTTGCTATGCTTCGCGCAGTCGCGAGGGTACTAAAAAACCCGGAAGCAATCGCCGAGACTTTCTTCTGTTCTCAATTTTAGTGAGTGGCTAGGGCTATAAATTACCTTTTTAACTGAACCTTATTGAGCTATAAGTACCTCGTAAAACCACTTTTTATCTAAGTAGTAGAGTGCGTGAGAGGTAGCAATATTTAAATCCACACGCCTGAGACTATTTACACTCACGCCCCGCCCAAAGGAGTGAATAATATTGATGCAGTTGGATACGATATTAGGTCTCTCTGTTCACCCAGAAGTTCCCTAAATTTTAGCATTGTATTTGGTTGCGGGAAAATTATAGCCATCCTAAATCATTTGTGAAATTCTTACTCCCTCCCCTTGATAAGGGGAGGGTTGGGGTGGGGTCAAAAAATTACGACTCATTTAGAATTGTTATATATCGGTTTTTGAGGGCAAGAAATTAACTTTCTACACTTTAGAAGTGTACAATAAATGGTTGACTTCGTTAGCCAGCCATTCGTTAAACAGATTATGCAATATTTCTTGATACCGTTCAGGAGTTAATTCGGCCGGGAGAAACTTTTCAACCATGAACAAATGATATCCTAGCTCTGTTTCAATTGGACGAATCACTTCTCCGGGTTTAGCGCTAAATACGGCGACGGCTATGTCTGGTTTTAAACCCCACCGATAAACCTTGCCTTCGCAACCGCATATATGCCGACGATTTTCGTCAATATCGTAAAGATGAGCGGCATCAAAAAAGCTGATTTCTCCTTCTTGAATTTGATAAAATAGTTCCTGAGCAAGCTGGCGGTTGGCAACAATTATTTGATAAAGAATTATTTGGTCGAATTGCAGTTTGTTTTGAACAAAAATCTTTTCTACTTCTTTGCTAAACAAGTGTTCTGCTAGTTTTTGGCTGAGGAGCCGATCGCGAATCCCTGCCTCTAAATCTTCTACAGAAATCATCTGATCGACCAGCCAAGCAATCGTGTCGGCCGCTTTCTCCAAACGCTTCTCGCGGCGGAGTTGGTCGCCCACAGCTTGAATTTCGTCGGGAGTCACAGTTAACCCCCGTTCCCCGGCTGCTTTCTCAATAACTTTTTTCTGCAAAACCTTTTGACTAAATGTTTTTAATTGCATCTCTTGTCTGAGTAGTTCGATGATTTCACTTGCTTCAATCAAGGGGCCGTAAAAATCCTTCATTTTTCTCTCTCAACCTATATAACTTTATTAACTTCATCCCCCGACGCTACCCGCCGGTAATTAGCGTTAATAATTTAACGCTTGGCTACAAGATGTCATTGGGCAAACTAATAAAATCAGCATTGCTCAAAGTTGTTGCACCCGCTGCGTTAACTGTTCCCAAAACAACAGCTAAAATGCGATCGCCATTATTTGAACTAAACTTGAGCACAGTCGCGTCTGTCGTACCGTCACCATCAGTATCAAACGCGACGAGTGTCAAGTCTGTTACCGAAAGTCCCCCTATCAGCCCAATTCGATCGCCTTGAGCAGGATTAAAATCAACGACTCGATCTGCTAACAATGGATTAGCTGCTGCACTAGCTGTTTCCGATCTAAATGCAAAGGTATCAGCGCCGCTACCTCCAATCAATGTATCGGTGCCGAAGTTGCCACAAAGAAAATCGTCGCCGTTGCCGCCAATCAGCAAATCTTGACCTTTCCCTCCCCGCAAAGTGTCGTTTCCATCGCCTCCATCGATCGCATCATCACCTCTGTTAGCTTGGACAATATCGTCGCCGCTTCCTGCAAAAATTCGATCACTCCCGCTATCGCCAGTAATCACATCGCTGTCGTTGGTGCCCAGCCAATATCCGTCGCCGTTGCTGTCGATCGTACTCTCGTCGCCAGTACCCGTACTGTCTGGAGAGAAATTAGATGGACTTGAATTGCTAGAAGTGCCACCAGTCACGGGGGTGAACGTTGAACCGTCATTATTTGACGGTGTGGGTGTTGGCGCTGTGGGTGTTGGGGCTGTGGCGTTAGTAGTTGGGGGCGCCACTGTAGAAGCACTCGCTATCGCGCTGCCACTGCTAGATGTAGCCCCCACAGCGTAAGCAGTCTCACTACTTGTACTGCTTCCCATCGGGGAAGTTGCTGTCGCGCTGCTGGTACTGCCTGCACCGCTGTTATCTACAAAGGCACTAGATGTGCTGGAACTACTGCTGCTGCCCGCACCAGGGTTATTCGCCACCGAATTCAAGGTGTTTAAACTATTGCTGTTTCCAACAATATTATTTAAGGGCTCAGGAGCTAATGAATCGAATGGAGGCATCGCGATTTATCTCCTTTTACTTGTATGTAAAGACGAAAATCACTTGCACGAGCGCCGACATTGCGAATCTCAATAAATGCCCATGTAGGATTTTAAAGAGTGTGAAACAATTGCTTTTGACTTCAGACTAAAGACTGAAATGTTTTTAATAAATGAACCTTGGTGCATCCAGAAAATAGGACAGGAAAAAATTGTTACCAATACCAATCTGGGCGATCGGTACTGATTGCCAATGGCATTTGATTTAGCCATCACCATCACTCTCAAAAAGCTTGTATAAATTTAAACTGCACCTTCCTTGCACTCGCCCGTACTCAAAAAGTATTAGGACGGACTGCTAAAGATGAGCAAAAACCGTGTTTTATTGCGATTTACCTCAATATATCTGGACTAATTAGAGGTATGTTGCCAATTTGGCAGATTTGTTTGAAATTATAAGACTTACGCAAGTTTTCAATTTTTACACTCTTTGTATCCGGGCGCACGCTTGCTGGTGTTGAGGCCCGATCGACACACCGCTGCTCCCGTTCCTGAATTGTGATTAACAGAGCGGGGTTTGGCAGCAGTTTGAGGACTGTGGTTGAGCGGATGGGAGGGGACTTGGAACGGCAGTTGGAGGGGCTTGCATCAGCCGGGAAGGCGACGGATTTAGCCGATTTGAATACGATCGCGATCGAATGGATGCGGAGTCATGGCAGGTGCAGGGCGATCGCGATCGCCCTGCACCTGCCATGATGCGGAAGTAATTAGAATTGGCATTCAGCGAGTTGGGGCGATCGGCTCTTTCCTCGGCCAGAAACCGCTCGTACCCCTGATGAAGTGGTCAATCATTAAAAGCTAAAAAGGGCTTAAGCCTTTACTACAAGCCATCACAGTTAGTGTGGCAAGTCCATCGCCTTTACAGTAACCGTCTCATAAGCATAGTTTGCTCGTGTTCCTGAATTAATTTTTATTTTCACTTTATCAAAGCCTGCGTAGTAAACACCAACACCAGCTAGAGGGTCAGTGCCCATCGCTATAGCTGTTCCCGTACCCGTTGCTTTCGTAACTTTGCCTTGGTTTCTAAAAATAATGTCTATAGTAGTCAAAGTGTTTCCACTGTCTACTGATGAAAAGGCATCTAATCCCAATGCAGCACCACCTAAAATCAACTTGTTTTCTGCAACATTTTCGATGTAGGACAAATCATATATCAACATAAGGTTCCTCCTTTGTAAACTAATCAAAACTCATTTGTGGACTAAGCAGGTATGGGAGTTTTTCGCTCGCAGGTACTTGCAGTTTGATATTCACCTTGTTCTTGCAGCACCAGATCCAAATTATAGTGAGCCTCTGCTAAATCTGGTTTCATAGAGATGGACTGGCGATAGTAGGCGATCGCTGTTTTTAAATCGCCTACTTGTTTACATTTCGAGCCTAAATCATTGTTCATTGCCGCGTAATGAGCTTGTTTCTCTAAGGAGAGCTTTCCTTGAGCATGAAGTGCATTGGCTAAGTTAACCTCAGCTTCAACGCAATCAGGCTTTAGTTCTAGTGCTTTTTGATAGTAGGCGATCGCATCTTCCCATTTGCCTTGCTGCTGTAGAGCATAGCCAAGGTTATTGTATGCGGCGATCGCATCAGGCTGTAGAGCTAAGACTTGATGATAGGTTTCTATCGCCTCGGATAACCGATCTTGAGTTTGATATAAATTTCCCAAACCAAATAAAGCCTTGATAGAGTTTGGCTGCACCTGAAGCAGGTTTTTCAGTAAATTTTCTGCAGTTTGGTACTCGCCTTTTTGCCTCATCAACACCCCCAGTCCATAGAGTGCCTCTGGGTGATTTGATTGAGCTTTCAGAATCTGATGGTATCGCTGCTCAGCTTTGGTGAGTCGGTTCAATCGATGATCTCGAACAGCGATCTGAAGTGCTAAAGAAATAACATCCCTAACATCCTGTTGTCTGTTCTGACCATTCTTGTATGTGGCTACGATATGCTGAATGTGGCGATCTTTAGCTCCAAAAGAATACTTATATTCCTCATTCCCCGTTAAAAAGTCGTACACTTTAAATCCATTTTGAATCGCGTATCGGAGCGCATCAGCATGGAGGATAAGCCCAGGTGGAGGATTTTTAAAGGTTTGATCGCGACCTGTAATCACAAATAGCATGGATTTTTGCTGAAAATCCACAAAGTTGGCGATCGCCCCTAAAGGTCTGTCTCCTTTCCACAGAACCGAAAGATACAGACAGTTATTTTCAAAACAATGACGTAAAATAAGGCGATTGTAACCCAAAATCACCTCACAGGTATCTCCTTTTTGCTTTTTCCATCTGGACTCCCAGAAATTGAGTAGTATCTCAATATGAGATTCCAAATTGTCTGCGTCAACTTGGGTGATATAAAACTCGTTAGAGCTGTCAACTTGCCTTAAAAAGCGTCTTATTTTTTGGCGAGTATTGACACCGACGTAGTTTTGCAGATATTGCTCCCAGTCATCTGGTAATGAAACATAAGGAGCAAGATAAATATCGGGTTCTTCTTCATTCACACTTTGAATGCGGAGTTGACGGAGTTCAAAACTATCGGCAGAGAAATTACTCAAGAATAGAGACATCCGTGTGTCGGTTTCTAGAATACTTTTTATATTGAAACTCGACCATACTAACTTTTGCTGGATGTAAGCAGCAAAAGCAGGAATTACTTCTGCTTCATAACCAGGCAGACAAATAAGTCCTGTGTAATCTGCCATGCTATTTCCGGCCATGCAGATTTCAGTTTCAAAGCCGCCTCCATCTTGGTGGGTTAATAAAATTTTTAGAGGAAAAAAAGCCACATAGGATGAATCATGGGTATCTGGTTTGGCAGCTAATATGAACCACGGCTCATACACCATCTGCAACCATCCAGATAACCAAATCCAGGATAGGAAGAACTGAGCCTGATGATCAGCAGCGTATACAGAATTCCAATTTTCTCTAATTTTATTAAATGTTTCAAAATTATCAATTTTCTCAATCTGCATATGATTTTTTCCCTCACCAATTATACTTCCCATATTTGTCGATTAAGACTAGATTCTTCTAATCCTCCTGAGAGGATGTCTAACAAGTATCTTGTGCAACATTAAAATCGCAGTATCGATCATCTTCCTATCGGGTGAGACTATTAACGCCCAAAAAATGAAATAGAAGTACTGCGAATTGTAGATGAAGCACTTTGGTTTCCAGTCCTTGCATAGGCTGTGGCTGTTGCATTGGCTTTACTATACTCAAGACTACCCAAGTCTTTAACCGTTGTGTTGGTTACAGTATTTGTATAAGTTTGATTACCAATGGCAAATCCACCTGCAACAGCGATCGCATATCCAGGCTCTGCTTTTGTTGTGGCGAATGTATCCGCGTAAACATTGCCACCACCTACTATAGCTGTGCTTTCGTTAATGGGTTCTAAATAACTTAAGTCAGAGATAATTAAGCAATATTTCATGGCAGTATCAAGAGAACTTTTTAGCAGACTAAATTCATTATTAAATTGAAGATATACTAGAGCAACTAGATGTTGATGAAGTGCTGCTAAAACTAGATGAAGAAGAACTACTAGAACTCGATTTGGCGTAACTGCTGGAGCTATTAGATGAAACCTTTACAGAAACGCTTTGACTAATTTCACCTCGATCATCGCCAGATGCTTCGACTACGCTTTTCGCCTCAGCAATAACTTTACCATCGGGTGAGACTAGGCGTTTGACAACAACTTTATAGTCAGTCATGAGTTTAACACCGATTTTTGTTGATTATAAAATTGGATAAATCCTAAATTTGTGAGTCGTAGATGGTAATTACCTACGGCTTCATTTAAAACAAGATTTTGCCAGTTAATTACTTGTCTAAAAGTCAATTAATCAACTACGTAAATCATCTAAGTAAGGCGGTCAGAATCAACCTGACTCTGTAATAAAACCTCAAGTCTCTGTATTAAGTTATTAGTAGGGCTTGAACTCTGAAGCCCTACTACAAACCAGATAGTTAGAATTGTTTCTGCCCACCTACTTATTCCAATTACCAAGTGACTTGATGAATTGGAGTTATATGCTAGCTAGCAGCCGAAAATCCAGTGGAGGCAGAATACTTACCTTCTACAACAGTAGTAAAGATTTGGGTGGAGGTATTTTTCCCAAAAGCTTCAGATTGAGCTGTCGCTAGATTGCCCGTAACGTCAACATATTGCGTGTAAATCTTGTCAACGTCAAAGCGTTCCTTAACATTGAGTTTGGCATTGACATTTGAGTTGAGTCTGCCGAAAAAGATACCACCAACGACAGCAGAATTTTCAGCATTTTCCAAGTAATTCAGGTCAGAAATAATCATGGCTTTTTTCCTTGTTGTTTGTGATTAATTTGCTAGAAGCAACCTTTGGTTGTTCTGTATGAATTGGAGTTCTATGCTAGCTAGCAGCCGAAAATCCAGTGGACGCAGAATACTTACCTTCTACAACAGTAGTAAAGATTTGGGTGGAGGTATTTTTCCCAAAAGCTTCAGATTGAGCTGTCGCTAGATTGCCCTTAACGTCAACATATTGTGTGTAAATCTTGTCAACGTCAAAGCGTTCCTTAACATTGAGGTTGGCATAAACATTGGAGTTGAGTCTGCCGAAAAAGATACCACCAACTACAGCAGAAGTTTCAGCAGTTTCCAAGTAATTCAGGTCAGAAATAATCATGGCTTTTTTCCTTGTTGTTTGTGATTAATTTGCTAGAAGCAACCTTTGGTTGTTCTGTATGAATTGGAGTTCTATGCTAGCTAGCAGCCGAAAATCCAGTGGACGCAGAATACTTACCTTCTACAACAGTAGTAAAGATTTGGGTGGAGGTATTTTTCCCAAAAGCTTCAGATTGAGCTGTCGCTAGATTGCCCTTAACGTCAACATATTGTGTGTAAATCTTGTCAACGTCAAAGCGTTCCTTAACATTGAGGTTGGCATAAACATTGGAGTTGAGTTTGCCGAAAAAGATACCACCAACTACAGCAGAAGTTTCAGCAGTTTCCAAGTAATTCAGGTCGGAAATAATCATGGCTTTTTTCCTTGTTGTTTGTGATTAATTTGCTAGAAGCAACCTTTAGTTGTTCTGTATTTAATATAGCTAGGCTAATCAGACCTGTGTTGCCATTTTGGCAGATTAATTTTGACAGGCACTGAAAACGAAAAAGGGAGGCTACTCAATCAAATTGAGTAAGACTGGCATTGCCTAAACAGAGGGCTAACTGTATTAAAATCGATCGCAAAGAAGTATAAATCCACAATAGCTAAAATCGGGTTTCTGAGTATAAAGTAATTAATTTGGCTAAGGTTGCCATTTTGGCAGATTTATTGAAAGCGCGGATTTTCGAGACTCAAAAACCCGATCGCCCGCGGTGAGTCAACCAAAAAACAGGTACACCCAACGCCCGCAATCGGGTTGTCGGTCTATCGACTAAATTACTTACCCGCCCAATTAGACAAGCGCGTCTTAAATCCAGCAAAAAATCCTTGACTGGGAATTGGCAAACACTCAACCTTCTGCATCGCGAGATATTGCCCTTCCTTGACTTCAAGTCCAAAACCTCTGGTATCTGAGTGCAACTCGCTAAAAGCCTCAGTTACATAACCCCCTCCAACTCCGGCTCGTTTTTCCCTCACCACCTCCAGATGATCTAAATCAGCAATTTTGCCCAATGCAGACTTAGTTTCCGATTTACTCGACTTGCTGATTTGACTGTTTTCCTTAAGCAAGCGGTTGGAAGTACGGTAAGGGATATAGTCGAGAGGGTTGTAACCCGTGCACCGCAAAAGTAAAAAACAAGCCCAAGAATACTTTCCTGCCAGAATCGCTGAAATTATCTCATCCAATTGTTCGGGTTTGATTCCAACTTGGGAATGATTGGCAGAATGGTGGAATTGGGAAGTCATTATTTTATCCTGTTTTGTGTATAAAGAGTGACAAAGGACAACAACCACTTAACTAAGTTCTACAAACTCATGCCGCCCTTTTGTAGCTGCTTGAGAGGGTCAAGCAAAATGTCGGCTATGCTGCGCTGGCGAATGACAATTTCCGCAGTAGCTGTTTGGCCAGCTTTGAGTTTCCAGGTTTGATTTTTGGCTTTCACTGAGTCTCGATCGATACTCACTTCCACCCGGTAAAAAACACCCAATCGCTCGTCTGTTTTGGCATCGGGCGAAATAGATAAAACTTTTCCCGGAATGACGCCGTAATTTTGATAAGGAAAAGCATCGAATTTGACTTGCACCGGCATTCCGGTTTTGACAAATCCCGCTTCTCGGTTCGGCAAATTCACTTCCAGCACTAGCGGAGCCTGATTCGGAGTCATTTCTGCAATAGTTTGGCCCGGTTGAACTACTTCGCCAGTGTTGTGAATGTTGAGTGCGGAAATGACTCCGCTGACGGGTGCGTAGAGAAATCTTTGTTTGAGCTTATTTTTTGCTTGATCGAGCAGGGTTTGGGTTTCGGCAATTTTGGATTTGACTTGATTTAATTGCATTTCCAACTGCTGAATTTTTTGCTCTTTTTCTAACTGCGTTTGGCGCGCTGCGGCTTGTTTGCTGGCGGCTTCGGCTTGCAGTCGATCGACTTCTGCCAGTTGTTGGGCTAATTCACCTTGGGTTCTAGAAAGGGCGCTAGTTCGATCGCGCAAATTTTGCTCGACTTCAAACAACCTTTCCTTAACCCCAGTTGCATCAGACAGTTGACTCCTGAGCGCAGCACTTTGCCTATCGCGAACGGTTTGCTCGACTTCAAAGGCGCGATCGTCAGCCTGAGTAGTCTCCCCCAACTGGCTTCTAATCACCGCATTTTCGCTTTCTCGCAGAGCTTCCTCAGCTTGAAACAATACGTCTTTTGACAGTGCACCTTCATCTACCAAAGGTTTGAGACGCGCGATCCGCTCTTTGTGAGCCGCTACTTTTGCTTGCAATTGCACCAGCAATTCTTGAGTCTTGCGTTGCAATGGTTTCACCTGATCGCGCCGCCCTTGCTGCGAGTTAATATCTGTTTTCAGTTGCGAGAGCAAGTCTTGCACATTCTTTTCCAGAGGTTTGAGCTGTTGCTTGCGCGCTTGCTGAGACACTAAATCTGCTTGCAATTGCTCGATTTGAGACTGCGTGGTGGCCGCTGAAGCGCGAGCACGGGCGATCGCAGCTTCAGCCCCCCGCTGGTCTGCAGCAGCAATAGCTTGGCTCGCTTCAACTTCCAGTCGAGTTCTCTCGATCGAACTCATCTCTTGCATCAATTGAATCCGATAAGCGTCCAGAATTTTCTCAAGACGCTCCACCTCGCTCTGGGCATTCGCCGGGTCTAATTCAGCCAATAATTGTCCAGCTTTGATTTTTTGACCTTCTTTGATAGCGAGGTTAATAATTTTTCCCGTATCCGTCGGGTGAATTTTGTAAACAGCGCCTTTGGGAACTAATTTGCCCTGAGCATGACCAACCTCGTCAATTTTTCCCAAAGTTGCCCACGCTCCAAAAGCTACGGAAAAAACCATTCCTCCTAATATCAAACGCTGCGGAAAAGATACTGGTGGCTGGTCGAGTACCGAGTGCAAATAAGTAGACCAATTATTCGCATCAGGCTGCCGTAACTGTAATTTGGCAATATTGATACCGTCATGAGTTTGAGAAGAGCGATTTTTAGATTCGACAACTTCTAAAGATCGGTCTTTTTTTCTGGGTTCGTTTTCTTGCCTAGAAGCTACGCCTCCATAGACTTCACCTATTTCGTTAGGAGCGCGGCCTAATTCTTTCTCATCTTGTGAAAACATTGTATTTCCTCCAAATTAGTCTGTTGACTGTTGGCAGTTGGCAGTTGTTAGGAGCTATAAGTCAGGAATCCGAAGTCAGGAGTAAGTGAAAATTATCTTTAGTCTTGTGTAGGTTGCTAATGACTAATGACCAATGACTAATGACTAATGACTAATGACTAATAACTAATGACTAATGACTTAAAGATCGAGTTGTTGCTGAGCGAGGTGATAGTAAAGTCCGCGTTCAGCCATCAATTCCTCGTGGTTGCCTTGTTCGGCTAAAATGCCTTTGTCTAGAACCAAAATTCGATCGGCATTACGCACCGTAGACAACCGATGAGCGATAATAAACGCAGTGCGATCGCGACTAATGCGGGCGAGATTTTGCTGAAACCTGCGCTCAGATTCGGTATCCAGCGAAGAAGTTGCTTCATCCAAAACCAAAATCCGGGGATCTCCCAAAAGAGCGCGGGCGATCGCAATTCGTTGTCGCTGGCCCCCAGACAAACTCGTTCCCCTTTCCCCCACAGGAGTTTGATAACCCAGTGGCATATCTTGAATAAAAGCATGAGCTTCTGCTAGCTTCGCCACTTCTATCGCCTGTTCCAAGCTTGCAGAAGCCACATCGTTTCCGTTTTTATACAGCGTAATATTTTCCAAAATCGTTCCCGAAAACAAGAAACAATCTTGAGGAACAACACCCAACTGAACTCGCAGCGACTGCAAAGAAATGTGCCGAATATCGTGGCCGTCAATTGTCAGCCGCCCCTTTTCTGGATAATAGAAACCTTGCAACAGCTTCACCAAAGTGCTCTTACCGGAACCGCTGCGGCCGACAATTGCCACAGTTTCTCCAGCTTGCACCTCAAAGGAAAGATTTTGCAGCGTATTGCGTTCCTCATCCTGAGAATAACGGAAAGAAACATTGTCAAACTTGACGTTTCCCTGAAGGCGAGGCAGCACCAGCATTGGCTTGTAAGGGCTTTCTTCAGGTTGGGCAGAGAATACATCATCCAAACGCTCGATCGAAACGAGCACTTCTTGAAACTCATCCCAAAGTCCCACCACTGAAAGCACAGGAGAAATCACGCTCCCAATCATCATATTAAAAGCAACAAATTGACCGATTGTCAACTCGTCTTGAATCACCAGCATTGCCCCGTACCACAGCAAAGCCGTACTCCCCAAAGTATTAATCCCACCCCCAATCACCTGCAAAGAATTCGCCAACTTCTGCCCGCGAAATTTAGCATTAATCATGCAGGTTAATTGGTCTTCCCAGCGCCAGCGCATTTCTCGCTCAGCAGCAGTTGCCTTAACCGTCGCCACCCCAGTAATCATTTCCACCAAAGATGAATTTTGCTTGGCACTTTCGGTAAAAATCTCCCGGGACACTTTTCGCAGAAAGGGAGTTGCGACTAAAGTCAAAATCACGATCGGCGGAATCAAAGCCAGCACCAACAACGCCAGACGCCAGTTATAGTAAACCATCAGTCCGATGTAAACTACAGCCATCAAAGCATCCAACCAAGCCGTAATAGCTTGGCGAGTCAAAAATGCCTGAATTTTTTGATTTTCCTGAACCCGCGTCAAGATATCGCCCACCTGACGAGATTCAAAAAACTTGATCGGCAAACTGAGAGTGTGACTGATAAAGCCGCTAATTAAAGTCAGGTCAATGCGGTTCGACAAATAATCCAGCAAATACTGTCTCGTTGCACCCAACAGCGTTCGCCAAACACTAAACAGCAGCAGTCCGATCGCAAAAACGTGCAGAGTTACTATGCTTTTACTGACAACCACTTGGTCGAGAATTACTTGGGTAAATAGGGGAGTAACTAAACCAAATATTTGGAGCAACAAGGAGAGGAGCAGAATTTGGGCGATTCCAGCGCGGTAGGGCCAGACTATGCCAACAAAATCTTTAATTTTAATGCCTTGATGTTCGGCACTGTGATTGCGGTATAGTTCCGCTGTCGGGTCTAAAATTAGGGCGTACCCAGTCCAATTTTCGGTAAAATTTTTAATGCTCATCCACCGCTTGCCAGCCGCCGGATCGGCCACTAAAACCTGTTGATTTTTAAAGCGGTAAACTGCCACGTAGTGATTGCCTTGCCAGTGAGCGATCCAGGGATTTTGATTCCGCAACGGAGTTAAAGAAGCTCGCACGGGACGGGTTTGAAATCCCATCCTTTCCGCTGCTTTTGCCAGACTTTTGAGCGACGCGCCACTGCGGCCGATTTCTGCCAATTCCCGCAAGTAATTTAGGCTGAATTTTTTACCCCAATATTCGCTAATCATTGCTAAGCAAGTAGCTCCACAATCTGCTGAGCTCTGTTGTTGAATGAATGGGTGTCTGCTGCTCAACCAGCGCCGCTGCTTGGGTTTGGGAAAGCTGATGATTCCGGTTGCGGGTTTTTGCTGAGCAACTGCGGTTAATTTTGATGGCTCGGTTGGTGAGGTTGAGCTAGCATCTTGGGGCGGCGTTACTAAGCTTAAAATTGGAGGTTTGCGGATGATTTTAGGGCGGGAATTGCTTTCGGAACTAATTGTGGCGTTGGCGATTTGCCACTGTTCGCTGCTAAGCTGGTAAATTAGCAGGTCTGTTACCGCTATCCAGTCGCTCTTTACGTCTGAATGTTCCCACTTACTGCCGAGAATTGGGGGTGCTTGACCTTGAATTTGACCCCTGCGGAGCCAAAAATGATTGTTGGAGTTTTGGCAATGCTCAGCGAGGGAAACTCCGGCAGGAATTCGGCTTTCTTCTATGTAAGGAAGTAAGTGCGGCCACAGAAGCTGTTGTTGGTGGGGAGCGAGCGATCGCAAATCTGTTTGTGTTTTGAAAAATATTAACCGCTGTCGCTCTTGAAATTCTTGCTGCAAGTGCTGTTGCAGTTGCGGGAATTCCTCTAAAATAACCTGCAAGGTGGTGACCGCTATTCGACCGATTTGGCAAGTGCCAGCCGCAATTGCCCTGTAAGGCAGTCCGCTGTCAAGAAATAGGTTATCTGTCCCAAATATTGCTCCGACTTCCAGTACCACCGCCGAAATTTCCTGCTGTTGAGAGGCTTCTACCGCTAGTAGCCTGACTCTTCCCTCGCAAACTAAATAAAAATTGCGATCGCTCTGTTCTTTTTCAATGAAATTGTTGCTATCTGATGTTTGATATTGAGTGATTTCATCTCCGAGCTGAAACTCACAAATTTCACAGGCTGTATTTAATTTCGTCACTAATGTCGGTTCTGCACCGACTTCCTCGAAAAAATTCTGAATAGCCGGAAAATTTTCCAAGGCTTCTCTGGTTTTAAAAATGTGATTTTCAACCCCTAATTTTTTTTTCATAACTTACCCTGTTAAAAAAAAGAAACATTTTTTTTGAATTACAACTAACCCGGTTATGAGCAATTTTTATTGGTTTAGTTGCAACCTAGTTGGCTTAAAAACTGTTTGTCGATATGTCCGACGAATACCCCTTAGTTACGACATCCCTTCAACGCCTTTAGGATATATAAAATTGCGTTTTTTCAGGATTGTGTGGTGATTACGTAAGTGTGGTTTTGGTTGGCTCCCAGTTTAACTTACAGAATCGTGATTTTGGCTACCTGTAAGGGCAATCTTTACCGAATCTTTATAAATCTACCGTATTATTACGGCATAATTATGAAGATTCTGTGAAGCTGGGGAGGTCAATGTTCTGCCCGGTATACGTATATCTACGTAAAATTTTCCCTTCAGGATGCAAAAAACCATCAATTTTCGGCGCTTGTTTGTGAAGTCCAGGGCCCGATCGTGGTAAAGAAATATTGATTGCTGTTAGTTTGTAGCAGCAATTCAAGCAATTAATTTACCATCTAATCTGGCTATGTGACCCAGGCTAAAAGCAGCTCAATCCTGCTTGACATAAGGACTCAGAGGAATCTAATGTAGAGTCAATGAAACAAGAAGGGAAAACTCTAATCATATAATTGTTGTCCACACCCGTCCGCTTCATTTTTGGTCCGAGACTACGTTTGTAAGCCGATTCGCGATTGAGGGCATTGAGAGCAATGCGCCGGAGGAGAGAAAAATTATGGGGACTGTGGAAAGAGCGAATGCCGCAAGAATCTTCTGCAAAAGTACAATAAACCTGTCCAGTGAGCGTGGTTTTCCATCCCCGAATCTTTTTGGATAGCTCGACCTAAAAGTTGAGCATCACTGTGTAAACAAATCAGATAAAACTGAACTTCACGGCTAGCTTGATTCCAAAGATGACGCATCCGGACAACCATAACAACACTCTGAAGTCCTGCCCATAGTCGAGGCTGGTAAAGAACTACAATGGCAGCAACTGGAGCAGACCAGACTTGACGAATTTTCGTGCGATAATGTCTGTGAGTTGATATTTCTTAGTCCGCTCTATTATTGGGTATTTGAACTCTCCAAAATACTCCACTAAGCTCTGTTGAATAGCTCCAATGAATGCTACTTTTGTAGGCTTTTTCTGAGCAAGAAAACTTTTCTTGGTCTCGGCAGATTGAGTATCAAATCCTTCCGACATAAAACTTAATTTTTTGAGTGTTTCAACGGCCGTATTGGTGTTATCACACTTATCTTGCTCTGATGTCAAGTTCATATTATACCATGTCACTTATGCTGATATTGTTTGATTTGTCAAGTTCATACTATACCAAATTAGATGACCTTACCCTGGGTATGTAACGAATTAAAGTAAAGTGGAAAATTCTGCTGTTGATAACGGCCTTTCATTTGGGGGTGACTTCTGTGAGGGCCCCTACCCATCACTATCCCTACCCATCACTATGGGTCTAAACCCGGATTAAAAGTATCCGTTTCTCTGCTTAACGAATTTTGTGCGATCGCACTCAGTGTATTTGTTCTCCAAAAGCATGAAAGACTGTAGAATCCAACAACCAACTACTGCAAATGTCAGCGTCTCATCCGCCAACATCTTCTGTGCCACTGTCCCTGGAACAAGTGCTCAAAAATTTTTTTGGCTATGACTCTTTGAACTCGGGGCTGCAGGAAATTGTCGAAGCTGCTTTACAAAAACGGGATATGATGATTGTCATGCCGACGGGTAGTGGCAATTATTTGTATTTTCAATTACCGACACTGTTGAAACCGGGATTGATAGAAATATTATTAACAACCATATAAAGAGACCCTCAAGAATTAGGAGATGATTTTGTCAGATAAACAGCGCAGAGACGGGAGCATCTCAATGAAAGCAGCCAAGCTAGAAATTGGAGTTTTGAGGCTCTCTTGCTGCGAGGCTCTCTTGCTGCGAGGAAAGAGGAAGAAGGAAGGAGCCAGAAGAAGTGTTATTACAAATAGGAGATGCTCTCGCAGAGACTAGCAACATACTTAGAGGAATCCACAGGAATAAAATTAAGTGGAGGATAAGTTCGGAGGATATTAAAGAAAAAAAAGTATGTTTACATTTGGGGAAAGTATAGCCTAGAGTCCCATAGAAATCCCGAAATAAAAGCGTTTAAAATAAAAATAGCGGAATATTTAAAAATAGAAAAATTAACTACAGAACGATTACAGGTCGGGTTGGGGTAGGAGAGTGGATTTAGTTTAAGAGTCATCTGAAGAAAGAACAGGTGTAAAAAAGGCATCCGAAAAAATGTCAGAGGAGACAGAAGAAAGGGAATAGTTAATGTAATAAGAGGAGTGAGGTATTCAGATAAAAAAAGGTGGGTAGAATTTATCACTAAAGGTAATTCACATAATTTTTATTAAGTGCTAAAAGTTTTTCATAAAGAGCTACTTAATGAATGGGTATAAACAGGTAATCCAGCCTCACAAGTGGCTAAAAACAAAGCAAAAATAGTGAGTTTTTTTGATAATGCTAGTTTTCATAAGAAAGAAGACTACCTAAAAAAAATGAAACAGAAATGCGTGATTTTTGTTTATAATTTATTCCAAAATACAGCAGAGACTATAACTAAATTGAATTAGTATTGCCTTAGACCAAAGAATGTATTGCCCATAGGCTATTTACATCAATTGAAGAGCTAGATTATTTATGGAAGATCCTCTTAAAATAAGGACAATTAATAATTCAATGGGAGCGAAAAATCAAAAACAAGGGTAATGATCGTATCACACTTTAAATGTACAACAGCTTAGTTTCCAGCCTGACACCTTGTACTGTACAGAGCGACAGTGCTTTTTGAATTTAGGATAACCCTTCCTTTTCTCGCCTTTTTTACAGCGGCTATAGAAGCTAGATAGAGAAGCCCCAGCGCATTCGGCACTGGCTTGACGGGCGGCTGACTAGAGCTTTTTCGCGAAAGCGCTATGCAGGCAATATCTTTGCCGAGTACGTACAAGATGGCCTTACTAACATCTGCGTTGTCCATCCAAAATCTGACAGCTTTGTTTCTAATGAACTCGCCTGTTCGGATGGCTTCATCAAGTGCACAGTATTGGTCTCTCGTTCCATTTTTTAGCTTGGCTTCTCTTACTATCATGGTATGATTATATCAAACCTCAGCACTTTTTATTAAGGAAAGTCCTAGATAAAAGCCGCACTTAAGTGCGGGGCTTTAAACCCCATTTTTTGGTAAAAATTATCTAAAACCCTATGGGATCAAGGAGCAGTAAACCCCTCGCAGCAGCCGGCCCGACTCGTGAGCCGATCAAAATAGGTGTGTTGCATTCGCTGACGGGCACGATGTCCATCAGCGAAATTTCTGTTAAAGATGCGACGCTGTTGGCTGTTGAGGAAATTAATGTGGCAGGAGGGGTGCTCGGACGCCCCTTGGAAGCGGTTATAGAAGATGGAGCCAGCGATTTGCAAACTTTTGCTCAAAAAGCTAAGCAATTGCTCTTAGAAGCTCAGGTGGCGGTGGTATTTGGCTGTTGGACTTCGGCGAGCCGCAAAGCTGTACAGCCGGCTTTCGACCAGGGCAAAGGGTTGCTGTTCTATCCGGTGCAATATGAAGGGCTAGAACAGTGTGCGAATATTGTCTACACTGGTGCTGCCCCAAACCAACAGATTGTGCCTGGGGTGAATTACTTGCTGGCACAGGGGAAGCGGAAAATTTTCCTGTTGGGTTCGGATTATCTCTTTCCCCGCACGGCAAATCGGATTGTGAAAGCTCAACTGGCTGCACAGGGGGGAGAGTTAGCGGGGGAAGTGTATCTGCCGCTGGGATCGAGGGAAGTGGGCGAGGCGATCGCACATATCTTAGCAGTGAAACCAGATGCTATTCTCAACACTCTCAACGGGGACAGCAATGTGGCTTTTTTCCAAAAGTTGCGGGAAGCTGGCGTGAAACCCGATGATTTGCCAGTGATGTCGGTCAGCGTAGCAGAAGAAGAAGTGCGGGCGATCGGGCCGTCCAATATTGCCGGACATTTGGTGGTGTGGAACTATTTTCAAACGGTGGATACACCGGAAAATCGTAAATTTGTCAAGGCTTATAAAGCCCGATACGGGGAAAATCGAGTCACCGATGACCCCATCGAAGCGGCTTATTTGGGCGTTTACCTGTGGAAGCAAGCAGTAGAAAAAGCTGGTTCGACAGATGTGGTTAAAGTCAGGGCTGCTGCTAAAAATATTGAGTTTGCAGCGCCATCGGGCAAGGTAAAAATAGATGCCCAAACGCAGCATACCTGGAAAACAGTACGGATTGGTAAGGTGAGGTTGGACGGTCAAATTGAGGAAATTTGGAATTCCGGCGCACCGGTGCAGCCAGATCCTTTTCTCAAAGGCTATCCTTGGGCGGCGGCACTGGCTACGAGGGGAATTGCTCTGGGAACTCGGGCGTCTTTGAGCGGGCTGTTTGTCATCTTGGTACTGATAACTTGGATGGCGGTAGGAGTCGGGTGGATGGGTTCTGTGGAGATGAAGAACTATTTGCTGACAATAGAGGCTGCCTCAGATCCGGCGGCGGGGGTTCCCGAGGCAGCCATGGCGGTGCTGGTGCAGCAAACTCTCTGGGTGGCGAGCCGCACTCAGCACTGGCTGATGGGGGCTTTGGGTTTGAGTTTGATCGCCGGGATAGTGGCTTTTGTGTCGGTGTCGGCAATTATTCGGAATCTCGGCTTGCTGCGGGAAACTGCCGAACAGATGGCGAGCGGTGATTTGACGGCTCGCTCGCCTGTGGTTTCTAATGACGCGATCGGGGTGCTATCTTCTACTCTCAATACAATGGCTCAGCAAATTAGCAGTTTGCTTAACGGTTTGGAAGTGCGGCAGCGGCAGCTAGAGGAACGATCGCGCGAATTGGAAGTTGCTAAGAACGCTGCCGAAGCTGCTAACCGGGCGAAAAGCACTTTTTTGGCAAATATGACTCACGAGTTGCGGACGCCCTTGAATGCGATTATTGGGTACAGCGAGCTGCTGCAAGAAGAGGCTCTGGAACTCGGCGAAGAAGAGTTTGTGATGGATTTGGCAAGCATTAATATGGCAGGCAAGCAGTTGCTCACCATTATTAGTGACATCCTGGATATTTCTAAAATTGAAGCAGGAAAGGTGACTCTTTTTTTAGAGACTTTTGAGGTGTGGAATTTGATCGAGGAGGTTGTGACTACTGTTCAACCCCAGCTAGGGAAAAATGGCAATACTTTGATGGTCAATTGCGATCGCAATATTGGCACGATATACTCCGATTTGTCAAAGCTGCGGCAAGCGCTGTTGAATTTGGTGACCAATGCTGCTAAGTTTACCGATCAAGGCAAAATTACGATTAATGTTTGGAAAGAAGAAGGGGAGGTTTTGCCGCTCGACAATTCCGAAGAACTCTCGGCAGCTTTTTCTGGGTGTCAACAGCCTGCGATCGTCTTTCAAGTAACCGATACCGGCATCGGCATGACTGAGGATCAGGTGTCGAGGCTGTTCGCAGCTTTCGCTCAAGCGGACGATTCTACTACCCGCAAATACGGCGGCACCGGTTTGGGGCTGACAATTAGCCGGAAGTTTTGCCAGATGATGGGCGGCGACATTACGGTTGATAGCGAGTTTGGCTGCGGTTCTAGTTTTACGATCCGGTTGCCGATTGCGGTTACAAGCCCGAAAGAAGCGCAGGACGATCGAGAAACCGCAGAAATGCAGCCGAAGTCTTCCGACGACGATTTAGAAACGAGTGCAGAATCGACTGAAGCGAAGCAAAAAGCAGTACGATCGCAAGCGCTGGAGCTGCCCAATGCTGCTACTGTCCTAGTGATTGACGACGATCCGGACGCGCGGGATTTGATGACCCGCTGCTTGTCGAAACAGGGATTTCGGGTGCGATCGTCGGCTAGCGGTCAAGGGGGGCTGATGTTGGCTAAGAATTTGCTGCCGGACGCGATTATTCTGGACGTGATGATGCCAAGTATGGACGGCTGGGCGGTGCTGTCGGCGTTGAAAGCCGATCGAGATTTGGTTGATATTCCAGTGATTATGATAACTTTTTTGGACGACCAAAATCAGGGTTTGGAATTGGGAGCGGCGGAGTATGTGAGGAAGCCTGTGGATTACAAGCGCTTTGCTGCTTTATTGAGCAAATATCAGGGTCTGGGGAAGTAGTTATTAGTCATATCTATTCTGCTTGCACGAGCAAGATATTGTTGACTGTTGACTGTTGACTAAAATTATGATTTCGGAACAACTGACTGTTTAGACATTTAAACAATACCGATGCAACCGCAAACGATATCAGTAGTCATTAGCCCTTGAACTGTCAAATGTGAAATATCAACTGTTAAATGTTGTGAATTATTAAGAGTTATAGCAACCGCGAAGACGCTGAGGACGTTATTAATTGTTGAAATTATTGCTGGGATAGTTTTCTGCCGAAGGTCTTCTGCTAGAACTGTTACCACTTACCAAAAATATTTTAATATTTAATCGCTCTCCTGCCAACATATCGGACACTCTTGTTGTAACTAAAAAGTGAGATTTTGTGGATTGAGTAGTTCGCTTTGCCAGCGAACTCAAGTTCTTTGGCTAACCTGTGACCGCATTAGGAATAGAGATTTGTAGCGCTTTTTCGCTCGTGCTTTTCATGACCCAGTTGATGTATTTAACAATGGCGAAAAGATTGTTGGCGTTGCTGAGTCACGGTATGAAAATAGATAAGTTGGAAATTCCGAAGATGTTCTGACGCGCTTGTTTCATTTTTTGCAGATTGAGTCGTTCATACCATAAATCAGGAACGCCACTCAGGCGTTAGTTGGGGCATTGTTCCAGTGAAGGTAGGTTACGAGGGTTGATCGCCTGCATCACTGGCCACAGTTGCATCAGGTGCTACCGATTCTAGCTCCGGTGGCAGATGATTGGTCATGAAGGAACTCCAATGAGGTATCCCACCTGAATCAAATTCCATCTGCAAAATTGACGCATTCGGTACTGGAAATCCTCGCGAAAATCCCAAAAGCCGATTCATCGCAACGGCATCAATTAACTTTGGGTTAGCCAACATCTGCCACAGCATTGCTTTGATAAAAAATCCATGTGAAAAGACAACTACAAAACCGGATTGTTGTTGTAACTGGTTTATGAAAGTTCGGACTCGTTCCATCAGTTGGACCAAGGATTCGGCGTTGGTTCCATCGACATATTCAGGGTCGCAGCGATCCCAGTAAGCTTTGCTCAGAGGTTTGCGATCCAGGATTGTGGTTGGTTGGTCGAACTGTAGACCCAGATAGGTAAATTCCTGAACTTGCCAAACCTCAACGGGTGTATGTGGAAATTTTTCAATCAATGGTTGAGCAGTGAGTTGTGTTCTTAGATAAGGTGAAGTCACAATCAAGTCGGGAGTTTGTTTAACGGCGGTTGGAATACATCTTGATTGTCGATCGCCCAATTCACTTAAGGCGTTTTCATGGGGTCCAATAGTTGCCAACCCTGCATTGGATTGACTTTGACCATGACGAATAATCCAAATAGACACGGTTTGATATTCCCTCTCATTTAGGGTAAAAATCACTTCTAGGGCGTTGATGAATCACGGGATGAAAATAGATAACTGGGAAATTCCGAAAATGTTCTGAAGCGCGGGAGCATCTCTTATTTGTAAAAACACTTCTTCTGGCTCCATCCTTCTTCCTCCTTCCTTCTTACTCTTTCCTCCTGGCTCCTAACTCCAATTTTGGGCTTGGCTGCTTTCCTTGAGATGCCCCCTGAAGCGCTTGTTTCATTTTTTGCAGATTGAGTTGTTCATACCATAAATCCGCAACGCCGACTATTAAAATTGGCAGGTTTAAATAAATCACTTGAGACGATTCAATTGCTCGATCCGGTTCCTCAATAACTTGTATAAAAAGTTTAATCAGTCATTAGTTAACAGCGAAAAACTAATAACTAATGACTAATGACTAATTAATCTAAGAAGCCCATTAATGCCGAGCTATCGTCAATTTCGTTTGAGGCAATAGGGCGGTTTCCTCCCATTGTGGAGTAAACTTCATCAATGTGCAGAGTGCTGATGCCAATAGGGCGGGCACCGGACATACTGAACATTTCGCTGACTTGCATGGCGCTGGAACCGATCGGGCGATTGCCGAGTGTAGCAACCACTTCAAAGTCGCTGGATTCGACCGGGCGATTGCCTACAATGCCGTAGGTTTCGCTGATGTGCAGGGTGCTAGTGCCGATCGGGCGCTCCCCCGATATCGAGACGATCTCGCTGATGGTAAAATCGTCTGGCCCCACGGGGCGGTTGTCATGCAGGTGTGGCGGCTGATAAAGTTGAATTCCTGTTGCTTTGGCATCCGTGGGTTCTGTCGGTTGGCTTTTGGAACCTCCTTTGCCGCGGCGGGCGATCGCTTTGCCTTTGCCTGTACCTGTGCTCCTCGTATCCATAATTCTTTTCCTCGTTTATTGCTGTTGATTGCTGGGTTCGGACAACTGCTTTTGTGGGCTTTCTGCTTTCTATTTCGGCCGATGATTAAAATAATATTACAAAGTCTAACTATTTTTTTAACGAAATTGCAGAATCTCTGCATTTTTGTTAAGATTTATGGGTAATAGCTACATTTTCCTATGGTAACTGCGGCAGCATCTTTTCAATTGCAAGCGCCCTTCCAGCCCACAGGCGACCAACCGCTAGCGATCGAGCAACTTGTCAAAGGCATCGAAGCCGGGGATCGATTTCAAACCTTACTCGGCGCTACAGGTACGGGCAAAACCTTCTCCATTGCCTCGGTGATTGAAAAAGTTGGCAGACCCACCTTAGTCCTAGCACACAACAAAACCCTGGCAGCTCAACTGTGCAACGAACTGCGAAATTTTTTCCCGAACAATGCAGTCGAATACTTTGTCAGTTATTACGACTACTACCAACCTGAAGCATACATTGCCGTCACCGATACTTTCATTGAGAAAACAGCAGCAATTAACGACGAGATCGATATGTTGCGACACTCAGCCACGCGATCGCTCTTTGAACGTCGTGACGTGATTGTAGTTGCTTCAATTAGCTGCATCTACGGTTTGGGAATGCCCGCAGAATACCTGAAAGCGGCTATTCCTTTGCGAGTAGGAATGGAAGTCAACCAGCGGCAAGTTTTGCGCGATTTAGTCAACGTTCAATACAGCCGCAACGATATAGATTTAGGCAGAGGGAAATTTCGCGTCAAAGGCGATGTTTTGGAAATTGGCCCCGCTTACGAAGATAGAATTATTCGCGTTGAATTCTTCGGCGACGAAATTGATGCCATTCGCTACGTTGACCCCGTAACAGGTAAAATCCTGCAAAGTTCAACGGCTTTAAATATTTATCCAGCGCGCCACTTTGTCACGGCAGAAGATAAATTAGAGGCAGCTTGCCAAGGGATAGAACTCGAATTAGAAGACCGACTGGCAGAATTTGAAAAAGAGGGGAAACTGTTAGAAGCTCAGCGGTTGGAACAGCGCACGCGCTACGATTTGGAAATGCTGCGCGAGGTAGGTTACTGCAACGGAGTCGAGAATTATTCGCGGCATTTAGCAGGGAGAAATGCGGGGGAACCGCCAGAATGTTTGATTGATTATTTCCCGAAAGATTGGATGTTGGTGATAGATGAATCTCACGTCACCGTGCCGCAAATTCGGGGAATGTACAACGGCGACCAAGCGCGCAAAAAAGTATTGATCGAACACGGTTTCCGCTTGCCTAGCGCGGCAGATAACCGCCCTTTAAAAGCCGAGGAATTCTGGGCGAAAGAGAATCAATGTATCTTTGTTTCTGCTACGCCTGGGGATTGGGAAATGGAAATATCCGAAGGCAGAGTTGCCGAGCAAGTAATTCGCCCTACCGGAGTAATAGATCCGACAATTTTCGTGCGCCCGACGGAAGGACAAATTGATGATTTGTTGGGGGAAATCAAGGAGAGAGTAAGTCGGGACGAGCGAGTGTTGGTGACGACTTTAACGAAGCGGATGGCGGAAGATTTAACCGAATATTTGCAGGAGAGGGCGATTAAAGTCCGGTATTTGCACTCGGAAATTCAGTCGATTCAACGCATCGAAATTATCCAAGATTTGCAGGATGGTAAGTTTGATGTATTGATTGGTGTTAACTTGCTGCGGGAAGGTTTGGATTTGCCGGAAGTTTCGCTGGTGGTAATTTTGGATGCGGATAAAGAGGGGTTTTTGCGATCGGGACGTTCGTTGATTCAAACGATTGGAAGGGCGGCGCGGCACGTTCAGGGACAGGCTATTTTGTACGCGGATAATTTGACGGATAGTATGGTTAAGGCGATCGACGAAACGGACCGCCGCCGGGGGATTCAGCTAGCGTACAATAAGATGCACGGAATTACGCCGCAGCCGATCGCCAAAAAGCGATCGAGTAATGCGATTTTGGCGTTTTTGGACGTGTCGCGCAAGCTGAATTCTCAGCAGTTGGAGGAGGTTTACGAACAGGTGAACGAGTTATCTTTGGATGAGATTCCTCAGTTAATCGGGCGGTTGGAAGCGCAGATGAAGGCGGCGGCTAAGAAGTTGGAGTTTGAGGAGGCGGGTAAATTGCGCGATCGGATTAAGCATTTGCGGGATAAGCTATTGGGACATTAAGGAAGAGTGGGAGGATAGGATGTTCGATCGCATTACCTTCGATCCAAAAATTATGGGAGGAAGAGCTTGCATTCGAGGAATGCGAATTACTGTTTCTTTGGTAGTGAGTTTAGTAGCAAATGGGATGAGTGTAGAGGAAATTTTGGCAGCTTATCCTTATTTGGAAGCTGAGGATATCAAAGCTAGTCTCCAGTATCAACTCTCAACCTCAATGCTATGAATGCACCCACTCGTTTAGAGTTTCCCATTGCTAAGGCGCAATATCTCTTTAGCAGTGCCACGGAAGCAGGAGTAGGCGGAGATAAGCAGAAATTCTGGCGGGAGGTGATGGGGTTTGAGTCACCGGAGGAGATTCGAGACGCAATTATAGCCCAAATCTCGCTAGAATTGTTACAGCCAGCCGGACAGAATGACTATGGAGAACGCTACCAAGCTATTATTTTAGTTACAGGGCGATCGGGGGTATCTTGGCAAATACGTACAGGCTGGATTGTTTTATCTGGTGAAGATATTGCTAGATTTGTTACCGCATTTCCTCAACGCTTTGGGAGACAGCAATGAGCAAATTTCAGTTATTGGACGCAGTGACTTTAACCGAAGCAGTCCCCCTCGCTGATGGCGAGATTGCACCGCCACAAACAGCCGGGACAATTGTTGAGGTTTTCAAGAAGGGTGAAGCTTATTTAGTAGAATTATTTGGGGGATGGGTGAAAGCAGAAGTTGGCGGGGATTTTGTGCCGGCAACTCAGGATGAACCGGGCGCATTTATGGAAACGATTGGTGTTGAAACAGTTTATCCGCATCAGTTGCAATTAGTAAAATCTGCCGATGAAATGATGGGGATTCGAGAGCATTTACTGTCGGTTTTAAATAATTTACCTGACGAGTTAGTGGCTGAAGTCTGCGATTTTGCGGAGTTTTTGCAGGAAAAACAGCAAAAAGTGCGATCGTATTAAGCATTTAGGTGAAGTGCGATCGCCCTTTACCATTATCCTATTTTTTGGATGGGAAGGGCGATCGCACTTTTGATGAATTTACCTACATCCCTATTTAATATTCCTTTTCAAAAGAGTCTTCAATCGAAAGACCATCTGGCGAAAAAGGATCTACTCGTTGTCGCAGTTCACGGTTCTCATCCTCCAATGAATCTATCTTGTGTTGTAGTTCAAGCTTTTCATCTTCTGAGTTATCTAACTTTTCTTGGAGTTCAAGCTTTTCATCTTCTGAGTCATCTAACTTTTGTTGCAGTTCAAGCTTTTCATTGCATTTTTGTTCATTCTCAATTTGAAGCAATTCGATAGTTTTGTCCTTTGCTTCAATTTTTTCAAGCAGAATTCGGTTCAAGTTTGCTTGAGTAGAGAGTGCTATTTCAAGTAGCTCACTAAGTGGTCTGTTTTCAGCAATTTGGATGTTAGCCATTAGCTTCTTTGACTAAGTGTTGGGTGGATTGATACTCACAATTACAACAAGTAGATTAGATACAGCTAAGCCAGCCAGTAAGCTGACTGGCTGCTGTCTAAGCTATTTTGTTCTCAGTTAATTTCCTGGTTGGGAGAGTGCTGAGCAATCCACCCGCGAATCTTGTCATTAGCCATACCTTTGAAGTATGGTCTGTCTTTTATACCTTGACGCTCGGCTAGGTTCAAGGCGATCGCAACAAGCCGAGGCTCTGGCTGTGTATGCCTTTGACTATCTTGATGGAGCTGATAAACCAGATAAGCTAGTTCCAAACCACGAGGATGCTTAGACAGCTTGTCTAGTAGCGAAAGCGGATTTTGTGTTACCATGTTTGTAAATGTCTAAAGAACAAGAGAATCTTTCAAGTGACCTGATGCACACCAGCGCAGCCACTGTAAGATTCGGCATTGCGAAAAATACAAAACATTAGAGAGTCCTTACACCTGAGAAGTGTTGAGACTTAGCGTCCTTGCACCTGAGAAGTGTTGAGGACGCTTTTGTTTTGTCTTCTATTTTAGAACTTTAACACCTGTGATCTGAATTTGCAAGGTTTCGTGCCGAAGTCAGTATAAAAATTAAGTGCGTGGTTAGGGTATTTTCTTCTTAAGGTATTTTATTAAAATAACTTATAATTTGTTACAATATAAATATATAACCAGGCTTACGCATTAAGTGCGTATCAGATAAGTATTAAGTGCATATGCTAAGATGCACTGGATGCACTACTCATGCACCTAAAACATATGTCGATCAATAAAAATCACCAAGATGATGGGAAAGACTCGGATGAGTGGACTTCTTCGGAAAAGGACTTATCTCAACAGCCCCCTCAATCTGCAAATAAAAATTCTAAAAAAGACTTACCGCCTTTGCCAGTCGTCCATTCAGACCTCGACGAGTACGGCTTAGACCCCTACGAGTTCAGACTCTATGCCCATGTGGTTCGCAGGACAGGGGGAAAACTCACAGGTGAGTGTTTCGCTAAATTGAAGAAAACAGCAGAAATCTGTCATATGAGCGTCAGAAAAGCCCAATATGCCCTAAAAACCCTCTTAGATGCAGGTTTATTGCTGAAGGAACAGCGGAGGGGACGTACTGACGTGTACAAACTAACTCCCAAAAGCAACTGGAAGCCAAAAGAAGAACTCAAGCAGATTCGACAGAAAGCCAAAGAGTCTAAAGTTGAGGACTCAGAAGAAGAGTAAAATGCAAACAAGCTAAACCGTAGTACGGGCGTCCCGCCCGTACATCATCTGCGGTTAAAATATTCGTAGGATAAATTAAGAGTTAGGCGCGATCGCCCTTAACACCCTTAGTTTAGGGGTAATAATTAGGGGTAAATGTGAGGGGATAAATTAAGAGTTAGGTGCGATCGCCCAAAACACCACCCAAACCAACTACTTGCTGAATACCGCAGCATCCGTACTGCTAGCAAAAGCCGGACGAATAAATTCCTCCTTCTCTTCCAGCGTGATGTAACCCTTATCTACAGCTAGCTGCATCACTTCCTGAAGAAAACCTCTGAGCACATCTAATACTTGAGTGCGATCAAATTAAAAATGCTTTTCCTAGCCAGTGGTAAGTTGGGCGAAGTGAAACCTAGGGTTCGTTACCTCAACCCAACCTACTAATACCAAATCCGGGTTAAATTTCCCCTCTATCTCTTAGTCCGCGCAGGCGGACTTTGTGTGTGTAGAAGCGGTTTCAACCGCCGAGATATCTTACGGTGTCGGATTCGGATACTTAGCGTGCACCGCATCGATTTCCGCTATAATCTCCCGATCCAAATTCACCTCCAAACTACCGATATTTTCCTCCAACTGTTCCAGACTGGTTGCACCGATAATTGTGCTAGTTACAAACCAGCGCGATCGCACATACGCCAAAGCCATCTGCGCCGGACTTATCCCATGTTTCCCCGCAATCTCAACATACGCTTTCACCGCATCATTCAGATTAGTTTTATCGTAACGCTGACCAAATCCCGCAAATAAAGCCAACCTAGAATTTTCGGGAATTCCCTTCAAGTATTTACCCGTTAATAGCCCAAACCCCAAAGGACTGTAAGCCATCAATCCCACATTCTTAAAACGGCAAGTTTCTGCTAAATTTAGGTGAAATGTCCGATTGGTCAAACTGAAAGCATTCTGAATCGAAACAACTTTCGGCAAACCGTGTTTTTCCGCCAACGTGCAAAACTCGCAAACTCCCCAAGGCGTCTCGTTACTCAAACCTAAATAGCGGATTTTCCCAGCTTTAATCAAGTCAGCAAATACCTCTAACTGTTCCAAAATCGGTACAGTTTCGTGTTCTTGGGCAATATCATAATCCGGCGCGCCAAATAAGGGCACGTAGCGATCGGGCCAGTGGATCTGATAGAGGTCGATATAGTCAGTTTGCAAGCGCTTCAGGCTGTCATTCAGGGCTTTTTCGACATTTGGGCGATCGAGCTGATTTTTCCCTTCCCTAATCCACTTTAAGCGAGTGCTTCTGCCCGCCACTTTAGTCGCTATAATGACTTTATCCCGCTGCTGTTTCGCCAACCATTCCCCGATATATTCCTCTGTTTTTCCCTGAGTTTCCGCCTTTCCAGGGACGGGATACATTTCTGCCGTATCGATAAAGTTGATGCCTCTATCGATCGCAAAATCGAGCTGTTGGGCCGCTTCCTCAACGGTGTTCTGCTGACCGTAAGTCATCGTACCCAAACAGATTTCAGATACTGATAAGTCGCTGTCGCCCAGTTTTTTGTATTCCATGAGTTTGATTACTGGCAAATTATCTGATTCTATATTACCGAAAAAGTTTGATTTAATTGACAGCTCCAGAAAAGTGCGCGATGCTTTCTCCTCTCTTCCTCTTTTCCTCTGCGCTCTCTGCGCCCTCTGCGGTTAAAAAAATTAAAAGATATCGGCACTTAAATGTTAATATAAATAATTCGTATTCCTCTGATGTATGAGTATTCGCCCGCCACAAGTTCCATTTGTCAACCTCTCCCTGCAACACCAACCAATCCAATCCCAAATAGCAGAAGCTATTAGAAAAATTATCGAGCAAGGAGACTTTATTTTAGGTCAAGCACTCGCCGAATTTGAAACAGCATTTGCAGCAGCTTCTGGAGTAAAATACGGCGTAGGAGTGGCTTGCGGAACTGATGCGATCGCTCTGGGACTCCAAGCTTGTGGCATTAATCCGGGCGACGAAATTATCATACCCGCTAACACTTTTATCGCCACTGCGATCGCCGTCCTCCAAGCCAAAGCTATACCTATTCTCGTAGATTGCGACCCGGAAACCGCCCTGATTGACCTCACAGCAGCCGAAACAGCAGTTACCTCGAAAACTAAAGCAATTATCCCCGTACACCTTTACGGTCAAATGGTATCGCCCCGGCAGCTTTTAGATTTTGCGAAGCGCCACGATTTAATCATATTTGAAGATGCCGCTCAAGCGCATCTAGCTTCTAGAGAAGGATACCGCGCGGGTTCCATTGGTAAAGCAGCAGCGTTCAGTTTTTATCCCAGCAAAAACCTCGGTTCTTTTGGCGACGGCGGGATGTTAATTACTAACGATGCAGAGCTCGCAGAAAAAATGCGAACTCTCCGCAATTACGGAGCACCCAGTAAATATTTGCACACAGAAATCGGCAGCAACAGCCGCCTCGACAATTTGCAAGCGGCCGTGCTCAATATTAAATTACCTTACTTAGAAAAATGGAATCGTGATCGCACCGACGCTGCTCAACACTACAATACTCTACTAGCACCATTGAAACACAAAGGCATTGTACCGATCGCCAACCACAGCAGCAGCGGTCACATTTATCACCTCTATGTTATCAAAATTACTGAGGAAAGCTCGATCGACCGCCACACGCTTCAGGAAAAACTCGCCCAAGACGGCATTCAAACAGGCATACACTATCCCGTACCTTGCCACCTGCAACCCGCCTACCAAAACTTAGGCAATCGGGGCGACTTTCCCCACGCAGAAACCCTGTGCGAACAGATTTTATCATTGCCAATGTATCCCGGATTGAGCAATACTCAGATCGAGCAAGTTGTTCGGGCGATCGTACTATCATTGAATTGCTAATTGTTCATAAAATTTATGCGGCAGGTGTTTCAAGCAGTAAGGTGCGGTTCTCAAAGCGTTTTGGTGGGGAATTAACAAATCTTTAACTCATAATTTAAAACCCGAAAGCGTTGCGAATCCAGCGCGGCAATCTTAAAACTTCTCAAACCATGCACATCCAGCGCAGAATTCGCATTGTTTTCAAGCGATACCTCCTGGGGGAAGGTATCACGGTGCTCCTAGTGCTGCTGTACGCCCCCCTGCTAGTACACTGGTACGACGGCTGGTTGAACAAAAGCATCAGCCTCGAACACGAATATTTCAGCCACGGACTAATTGGTTTGCCCTACGCAGCTTATATTGCTTGGATGAACCGAAAGTCCTGGCGCAGCTTGCCCAACTCACCGCATCCTTTGGGAGGCTTTTTGCTGGTACTAGCCACGCTTTTTTATCTGAGTCGCTTGAGCGATTTAGTAAATTTATCCCTCCCCGTAATGCTGGCCAGCATTTGCTTATCTTTAAAAGGAATTCCCGGCTTGAAATTGCAGGCGATGCCGCTTTTATTCGTATTTCTGGCCTCGCCGAACCACATTCCTTACCTCATAGAACCCTACGCCTTGCCCTTACAGCAATTCATTGCTGAAGCATCAGGCTGGATATTAATTAAGATTGGTATCAATAATGTGAGAGTGGAAGAAATTTATCTGTACGTAAACGAGCGCATTGTAGAAGTTGCTCCGCACTGTGCAGGCTTGAAAATGCTGTTTACCAGTCTTTATGTCAGCTTAATTCTGCTGGATTGGACGGGAGTTTGGAACTATCGCAAAAAAAGCCTTTTGTTTTTAGTGATTACATCCATTATTAGCATCACTTCCAACATTTTTCGTAATACTTTGCTAACTTACTTTCACGGAACTGACAGAGAGGCGCTTTTTACTTGGCTACACGCCGGATGGGGCGGAGATTTGTATTCTGCTTGTATACTAGGATTATTGGTACTTGTCCTCAACGGGATGGAAAAGTATTTCCCAAGTCAGTCTGGCAATTAATGAAACAGATGATTTCAGCACAGAAACTACTGCGGCGGTATCAATTATCTAAAATTATGGTACTGGTGTTTTTGCTGGTATTAGTTGGGGCAGTAGCAATTCCCGGCTACGCGACGGGAAGGTGGCCTTGGACAAACCCGCCAACCCTTGCCAACCTCAAGCAATTAAGAAGTTTGCGCCAAAACGGGATAAAAATTCCTGGATGGCAGGTTATAGGCGTTCAGAATAACGTCCAAATTGGCGCTCACAGATGGTTAGTTGAAGAAATTAAAAAGGATAAAACAATTGCCATTTTATTGCTGTTGCCTCAAAATTACCCCAAAAACCAGCCCCAAGTAGAATGGCTAGATATCGATGGATTTCACCGATGGCAAACCGATTCTCATCGCACTTTGAGGTTTACAGTTAAATTAGCACCCATACCCGACCAGCCACCGCCTACTGTCGAAGCCAGGTTTTTCCGAAGCTGGACTCGCCAACAAACTTTTGCTGTCGTGCAATGGTACGCTTGGCCTAACGGGGGTTCTCCAGCAACCAGCCGTTGGTTTTGGGAAGACAGTATTGCTAGACTGTCGAACCGCCGCGCCTCTTGGGTTGCTGTCAGTATCATCCTTCCCATTCAACCGCAGGGCGAGATTAAGATAGCTCAACCATTGCTGGAATCTCTTGCCGAAAGTATCCAGGCTAAATTAATTACAGAAACTTTTCGGTTTCAGTAAGCAGGTAGGTGCAAATAAATCGGCCTAGGGAGTGGGCGGGTTTTGCCACAATCAACTGCTTCATAGTAAAGATACGAGTTCAACCCGCCCTGAAAAGATATTATTGTTTTTTCGCGCTACTCTATTTAGATGAAACTTACAAATCAGGTCATTATTCAAAATATTACTTTTTTAAATCCTCTGAAAATGCGGGAAAAATCCACTATTAAAAATCGCCTCGCTTTTTCCTTGGCAGGTCTGTATTCAACTGCTTGGACTCTATCTTTTGCTGCTGTATTCTGGGGTTTTAATAGCAAAAATTTTTCGGAAACCGCTTTAGCTCAATCTGTTGTTCCAAGAGACGAGCGACTCGTGGCGCCACCGCCATTGCGTTTACCGCCACCGCCACCGCCGCCTGCCAATTTCAACCGGGATATTAACCCAGCTTTTCGGAATCGGCCCTACCGCCTGGGCCCGGGAGACCAGATTTCTGTTCAAGTTCAGCGCTTCCCAGAGCTAGGTTTTACGGGTGCAATCAGCCCTGAAGGGGTAATTGTACTGCCACTAATCGGAACAGTAAATGTGCGTGGTCTTACCGTCGAAGAATCACAGCAGCGTCTCCGGGAGCGCTTTGGCCAATTTATCAAAAATCCTCAAGTCTCGGCTGCTTTGCTGGTTCAGCGCCCGGTAGTGGTGACGGTGACGGGGGAAGTGGCAAGACCGGGTTTTTATCCGCTGCAAACCCCCCAGCTTCCTGCGGCTCTGGCGGCGGCGGCTGGGACTACTCCTACGGCGGAACTGCGGGCGGTGCGGGTGCGGCGGACTCTGCCGGGAGGTGCTGTCGCAGAGCAAGTTGTTGATATTTTGACACCGTTGCAAACTGGTATTGCTCCGCCGGATTTGCGTTTGGAAGATGGAGATGCGATCGTCGTACCGTATAAACAGGTTACGCCCGATCGCAAATCCGATCAAGATTTAGCATCCAGGTACAGCCTAGCTGCTGCTGCTGTCCCCGTCCAAATCACTGTCACCGGAGAAGTCGGCAAACCGGGTTTTTACACGCTTCCGGCGGGTTCTGGTCGAATTTCGGCTGCTTTGGTGATTGCGGGGGGAGTCACTGGAAAAGCCGATTTGCGGGCGGTACGAGTGCGGCGGACGCTGACGGACGGCTCATCGGTGGAGGAACCAATCGACCTCTACACTCCCCTAGCAAACGCTAACGATTTGTTCGATTTTCCTTTGGCATCGGGAGATGTGATTGTCATCCCGGAATTGGACGCTAGTACCAAAAACCTAGACTACGACAAAGCTCTTGTTTCGCGGTCTACTCTAATTAAGCCCAGGATCTACGTTCGAGTTTTGAGTTACGCTAGTGGTGGTTTGACCTCGTTCTACGTAGAAAATGGCAGCAGGTTTTTGGATGCTCTCAACAACTTGCCTGTTAATCTTGCTAACTTGCGGAAAATAGCCCTGATTCGGTTCGACGAAAAGCAAGGTAGAGCAATCAACCGTTCGATAGATGCCAAAGCTGCTTTGGAGGGCAATGTTTCTCAGAACCCGATGCTCGAAGATAATGATGTGATTGTTATTGGTAGGAATTTGGTAGAGCGCATTGGTTATGTACTCAATACTTTTACTCGACCATTCCGGGATACTTTGGGATTTATTCTGTTCTTTGAGCAGTTGAGAAATGGGGTGACAGATTTGTTCGGCCCGTCACGTAATGATAGGTAGTCATACTATTTTCAATTTTCAATTTTCATTTGTCGATGGGGAATGACTTATGCGATATGCGTTTACAACTTACCTACAGTTGCAGCTTGTTTGGAAATGGGTATCATTTGTCAGCAATCATTAGTTATCGTTAACAATTAGCAATCTAAAATCTAAAAGTTAAAATCTAAAATCTAAAATCGTCATGACTTTATCCGTTGTTAAACGTTATTTAATTGCTTTCGACCAATACAAGTGGGTGGGACTGGCTACTCTCGCAGTGACTGTTGGCGTGTCGGGAGTAGTGGCTGTGCAGCCAAAGCCTGCGCCAGTTTACGTTGCAATAGGTACGCTGGCCTACGACAGACCGAGCGTGATTTTTTCATCGACTACTACTAAAATTCAACAGGAAGGACAAGAAATAACTAAAGATATGCTGCTGGATACAAGAGTGGTTGAACCAGCAGCCGAAAAACTCATCAAACCCGAAGAAAAATTAAACAAAGAAGAAGCGAAAGAAAAAATACAAGCTTTGGCTAAAAAGCTGGGAAAAGATGTGCAGATAAAGATGCCAAGTAAGAATAATGACCCCAGCGCTTTGATTCAAGTATTGTACAAAAATGGCGATCGCAAAAAAGCAGAAGCGGTAGTAAAGACGCTGATGTACGAAATGGTGGAACACAGCAAAAGTATTAATACTTCTAGACTGCGAGCAACGATCACCCAAATTAACCAGCGTTTGCCGAAAGTAACTCAGGAACTTAGAGAGACGGAAGCAAAACTTGAAGCCTACGAAAAACGAGAAGGGACTTCGATTTTAGCAGCTCAGAGCGGTGCTTTGCCGCAAGCGATTACCAGCAGCCAACAGCAGCAGCGACAACTCCGCGTGCAGTTGGGAGGCATGGAAGCTCAAATTAACAGTTTGCAGGAGCGCTTGGGATTGAATGTGGAGCAAGCTTACGTCGCTCAAGCACTCTCTGCCGATCCAATTATTGCCCAACTGCGAGTGCAATTGTTTTCGATCGAATCTCAGCTCAAAATTCTCCGCAGCGACTTGCAGGAGGAACACCCGAAAATTGTAGAATTGCTCAAACAAAAACAAGCTTTTGAGCAGCAGTTGCAGCAGCGACAATCTGAGGTACTCGGCGGTAACGGGGTGGCGGCTCCCCTCAGAAGTGCCGCTCGAATTCGGGTAGACTCTTCTTTAGATCCGGCCAGACAGCAGTTAGCTCAAACTTTGATTGCTTTGCAAACGCAGCGGGATGCGGCGCAACAGCAACTCCAAGGAATCGAGAAAACTGAACAGCTATTGCGTCGGGAACACGCGACAATCCCCAACAAGCAGTTAGAACAAGCCCGTTTGGCACAGCAAGTGGCGTTCAAAAAAGCTCTCTACGACAAGATGCAGTCGGCTTTGGTAGATGCTGAGGCGGCGGTAGCTGAGACAACGGGGAGTTTGAGAATCGCCCAATTGCCGCAAACTGATGACGTTGAGTCAAACAAGAGAGGTTTGCCCGTGATGCTGGCGGTGGGAGGATTTGTGGGATTGCTGCTGGGCGGGGGGTTGATATTTTTGTTGGGGATGCTCAACGGCAAGTTTTACAGTTGGGAAGAAGTGCGGGCGGCTTTGGTGGAAAAAGAGGTGCCGATACTGGGAGTTTTGCCTGAAGTGACGGTGTTTGATTCCTACGGCGATGAAATGCCTCTGGCCCTGGAGGCAAATTCTCCCTATTTGGAATTTTACGAGCGGTTACGTACTAATTTGCGCCGGATTGGGGACAAACCGGTGAAGGTGGTGTTGTTGACTTCGGCGGCGCCTTTGGAGGGGAAAAGTTTTAGTGCTTACAATTTGGCAATTGCATCGGCTCGATCGGGTAAACGGACTTTGCTAATTGAAGCAGATTTGCGATCGCCTTCTAACGTTGAATCTTTGAAAATTGCTGCTGATCCTCTGGCGACAGTGGAACCTTTGCACTATTACGGCAATATTAGCGAGTGCGTCCTTTTGGTTCCAGAGGTAGAAAACCTATATGTCGTGCCGAGTCCCGGCTTTTTGCGACAAGCCTCCGCCGTACTAGAATCAAGCGAAATGCGGAGATTGTTTGAGGATGTTCGCAACCGCTTTGATTTTGTCGTGGTGGATTCTCCAGCATTGAGCGAGTGCAACGACGCGCTGACGCTGGAACCGTACACGGACGGTATGATTTTGGTGGCGCGGCCTGGTTACACTTTGTCTAGTATGTTGTCTGAGGCTGCGGATCAGTTGCTGGAATCTGAGGATGACGAGTCGCATAAATCCGGGCCGCGGCTGTTGGGAGCGATTATTAACGGTGCTGATATTCCGGTCAAGTTCCGCAATGATCTTGATGAATTGGAGTTCCCTGTGACTGCGATCGGCGATCGCGCGATCGAAGTGCGATCGAGGCAATTACCGCAGCCGTCAAAGCCTAAAAACAAGGCTATTAATAGTAAATTGAGATAATTTATGTGGCTTGATTCTTGTAAAGCAATCCTCAACCAAATGTGAATATTTTGTAGGTGCAACCTAAGCAGCTTAAGCCGAAAGCACCGTTAACAGCCAGTCGATTTGAGATTTGAAATTTGAGATTTGAGATTTAAAAATTGACTCCACAGATGAATCTGGGAGCTGGAACTTCGGTCTAAAATTTTTCGCTTGTCAACCGTCAACCGTCAACCGTCAACCGTCATTACTTGAAAATGTGTCATCGCACTATTGATTGGATTCCGGGCGTTTCTGGTGTTTGCTCTGGATAAACTGTTCCAAATCGGCGATCGCATCTTCAAAATCCGACAAATTAATTTTCGCAGGTCTAGTCTTCTTCGGCGGACTCGAAGACTGACTCGAAGGCTTAGCCGGAGGCAGTGGAGATTTAGGTTGTCCCGCTTGAGTGCTGTTCGATTCTATAGAATCGAACAATTCATCCAGGGACTCAAAAAAGGATTGAGCCGAGGCCCGGCGTAAATCTTTCTGGTCGTCGTCATCCGTCATAAGCCACTCCATAGGGTCTAAAATTTGCCAACAAACTCTGTCCGCCCCGGCGCGTGCAGAGATTAGACATGAAAACCGACTAAAACAAGCAGGAGGACAGAATTTAACCGGGCGATGGGAATGCCTGTGGCTGAACTTGCTGCCCCATATAAAACCTGCAGCGGGCATTGTCAGCCTTCAAACTATATTTAACTCTACACCCGCCTACTGAGTGATTTGAGACTTGGTGCAGACCCAGCTCAAAATCCTTGACCCTGAAAAAATCTCAGTTACGGCTCTTTCGTTGTCTAATTAACCCTAGTCTAGTCGAGAATAAGGAGACAGGACTTATGCAACTATTACCGCTGTTCAAGGGTTGCGATGGCAACGCGCCACCTCGAAAGAACGGAGAGACGGTGTTTTTTGCTTGAGTCCTAAGATTTCAAAGGCATTAGGAGATTTTAAGGTGACTCAGGGATTTGATTACGATTTAGCAATTATCGGCGCTGGCGTGGGCGGACACGGCGCGGCCATACACGCGGTTAGCTGCGGGCTGAAAGTGGCAATTATCGAAGCAGGAGACATGGGGGGGACTTGCGTCAACCGCGGCTGCATTCCCTCGAAGGCGCTGTTGGCGGCTTCGGGGCGAGTGCGAGATTTGCGGAATGCCCACCACCTGAAGACTTTGGGAATTCAGTTGGGGAATGTGGATTTCGATCGCGGGGCGATCGCAAATCACGCTAACACTATTGTTAGCAAACTTCGCGGCGACTTGACCAACAGCCTCAAACGTTTGAACGTGGATGTCATCCAAGGTTGGGGCAAAATTGCCAGTGCTCAAAAAATTACCGTCGAAACCGATAAAGGCGAGAAAACTATTACCGCCAAGGATATTATTCTCGCTCCCGGTTCGGTTCCTTTCGTCCCCCCCGGGATAGAAATTGACGGCAAAACTGTATTTACCAGCGACGATGCTGTCAGGTTGGAATCGCTGCCGAAATGGATTGCAATTATTGGTAGCGGTTATATCGGTTTGGAGTTTTCCGATATTTACACCGCACTGGGCTGTGAAATCACGATGATTGAGGCTCTAGATCAGTTGATGCCGACTTTCGATCCAGATATTGCTAAGTTAGCAGAACGGGTGTTAATTGCACCCCGCGATATTGAAACAAAAGTGGGTGTTTTGGCTAAGAAGATTACTCCTGGTTCGCCGGTGATTATTGAATTAGCTGATTTCAAGACTAAGGAAATTGTCGAAGTTTTGGAAGTAGATGCTTGTTTGGTAGCAACTGGCCGAGTTCCTGTCAGTAAGAATTTGGGGTTAGAAACTGTTGGCGTGGAAACGATGCGCGGTTATATCCCAGTGAACGATAAGATGCAGGTTTTGGCGGCGGGAGAACCGGTGCAAAACTTGTGGGCGATCGGCGATGTTAATGGCAAGATGATGTTAGCGCATTCTGCGTCTGCTCAGGGAATTGCTGCGGTGGAAAATATTTGTGGCCGTGCCCGCGAAGTTGACTATTTGAGTATCCCGGCGGCGGCGTTTACTCACCCGGAAATTAGCTATGTGGGGATGACGGAACCTGCGGCAAAGGAGTTAGGAAAAACTGAAGGGTTTGAGGTCGGTTCTGTCAAGAGTTATTTTAAGGGAAATTCTAAGGCTATTGCGGAGGGTGAAACTGACGGTATGGCTAAGGTGATTTACCGGAAAGATACTGGGGAATTGTTGGGAGTTCACATTTTCGGTTTGCACGCTTCGGATTTGATTCAGGAGGCGGCAAATGCGATCGCCCAGCGCGATTCTGTTAACAATTTAGCATTCCGAGTTCACACTCACCCGACGCTTTCGGAAGTGTTGGATGAGGCGTTTAAACGGGCGGCTGGAGCGGCAAGTCATTAATTTGTAGGGGCTGTTTTCTTGTTTTATATCCCCGACTTGTTGAATCAGTCGGGGATTTCGGTATACTGTTTTAGGGCGTTAGTAGAGCAAGTTAAAGGTGAGGAAAGTGCTCGCAATTGCATCTTTTAGCATTCTCCAGAACAGGCAAGATGCCTGTTCCACAAAGAGTAAGTTTTTTTGTGGGGTGGGCATCTTGCCCGCCCGTAAAAGGCTTATTGAGAAATGACATTCCCTCTTTGCGAATGTTCCGTAATAAAGGCCCGTTATAGTGCGTAAATCGCTGTTCGTCCATAAACAGACAGCTAATGACTTCATCATTTTGGAGCGACAAATCGGCTCGAATGTGGCTGGTTCTTTTAATTTCTTCGCCTGGGTTTACTTGCCCTTTGAGGACGACTAAAATATCAATGTCAGAGTCTGGGCGTGCGTCACCTCGCGCTTGGGAACCGTAGAGTACCATTTGGGTGAGGCGATCGCCGTACAGTTGCTCGAAGTGCGATCGTAATTGCGTTAGTATGTTTTTAAGCTTATCGTTAACGATCATATTTGTAGTAAATGATTGGAGGGCGATCGGGATTCTTTCGTTATACCAAATATCCCACTCCGATTTTCTCCTACTCACTATAGTTTGTCTTATGAATGGTTGTCAAAGCGGTAAATTTCCCTATGGTGTTGGAGAAACAGAATTAGTGATACTCAAAAAAAGAGCGATCGCACCTCAAGAATAGAAGGGCGATCGCTCTTTTAGCAGCTAAGTCAATTATCAGAAATACCAGAACAACATAGCCTATGCTTAGCATTCTCAGGTCGTGGATTTAAAAGACTACTGGGGTTTAGCTGCTTCAACTATAGCGTGAACCATCTTAATTGCCTCTGTGATAGGTATTTGACCACTTTCGACAGCCCTCATTAAATCCTGAGCATCTTGAGGGCTAATTAGATTAAGCTCAATTGGTTCTTTCAAGCAAACGATAAATTTTGTCTTGTCACTGTCTTCAAGCTTAGATGCGCTTTCTTTTGCTTCAACCTCGCTTAGCTGTTTTTTTAACTGTTTGAGAATTTCTGCTTGTTTCCCTTCCTTGGAAGTGCCATCAAAGAAGATCCTTTTTGCTCCAACGAGAGCTGCTGCACCTAATGCTGCACCGCCAACAACCAATCCTACTGGGGGTGCAACCGCTATTAGCCCAAAAAATATGGCTTGACCCCCGAAAGCCGCAACAGCCGCGCCAGCAGCACCAGCACCTACCACACCAACCCCAACATCAGCTAAAATTGCTAGCTTATCATGAGGATTTTTTTCCAGTTGCTCGATCGCTTTAAGGATTTGCTCCTTAGTTACGGTTTTATTTCCTGACATATTAAGCCTCTTGATTTTTTCAGCTTTTGTTTTTTAAGCAGTGATAACGTTGCGAAAAACTGCATTGAAAACATCAATCAGTAGTTGAAAAAACAATTGGGCGATTTGAATAAAGTCTTGTGCTACTCCAACTATGCCATCTACTTGACGGTAGCCTTGATCTAGTCTATGTCCAGCGATCGCACCAACAGCTATACCTAGCACTGCTGCCAATGGCGCTAACACTGGGCCTATAATTGGTACTGAACTTGCCAATAGCCCCACAGCAGCTCCTAGAGCAATGCCCGTAGCTAAATGAGGATGTGCCTTGACAAACTCGATAATTTTGATCAGAACAATTTTCCCTACTGCCAAAACTTTGTTACCAGCTTTTTTTGTGTAGCTAGCTAACTCGTGCAATCTGATAGTGACTTCGTGGGGCAAGCCGCTATCATTTAACCAGACATACAACTCGCTACTACTCATTGAATCGGCATCTACTTGCCAGAGAGCCATTTTTAAGTTTGCTTGGGGGAGGGATAATGGTTGTGCAGTCATTTTTTTCCTATGGGAAAGCTATAATAGTGCCTCTTAAATATGATTATAAATATAAAAGCTAAGTCTTGTCCAGTCGAATAAAGTCCGCTCAAGTATACACTGGTACATTATTAGCCAATTCACCACAGCAGAAAAAGCCGGACAAATTCCGTCAGGTCGGAAAAAGCAAGAAAAAGTCGCATATAATTGGTAAAGCTATGAAGACGCCTAAACTAATGGACGTTCAACAAGTCTTAATGCTGACAGATAACCTAGTTTTTGTCTATCCGGAAAAACACTTAGAGAATTTGGAATAGGTGATACGGTCGGGAACTTTGCAAGGTCAGAAATACTCAAAAATAGCAGATGAAGCTCACTGTAGTGAAGGTCACATTGTTGAAAGTTATGCAATCCTTGGGACGGCGTTCATTAATTGAAAAAATCCTGCAGGGCGATCGCACATTTTTCACTCTTGCACCGATACTAAAAGAGTATGTCAAAACTAACTATTCCCGCCCAAACATAGAAAAAGAAGCCCGATCGCCCTTTTAGTAAAATTGGGGTTTTAGCCGTTCGCACTTAAATTTGATAGAATTAGGTATCTGCCAAACATCTGAACGATCGCTCAATGCACGTTGTCAGTCGCAAAAAATTAAGAGACTACTGCCAAAATCATGCTGATTCCTGCGAAGCCCTCGATGATTGGTACAAGATTGCTAGTCAAGCCAACGGGACTAAACTTATTGAAGTTCAAACTATTTATCCTCAAGCTGAAGCAGTTGGAAATTTTACAATTTTTAATATCAAAGGAAATAAATATCGCTTAATCATAAGTCTTAACTATCAAAAGCAGATTGTTTATATCAAGTACATTTTGACTCATGCAGAATATGACAAAGACAACTGGAAAAATGACCCTTACTTTTGACTCCGACAGATATAGCAGCCTGCTATCCCAATATCAACCTCGAATTATAAAAAAGGAAGATGAAAACGAGACTTTTTTAGAAATAGTTGAAAAATTGCTTTCTCGGAAAAATCTAACTCCCGAAGAAGATACTCTGTTAGAACTTTTAGTCAAACTAATTGAGGATTATGAAGAAATTCACTATCAACTGAATGCTTCAACTCCCCACTCAAGACTTCTTCATTTGATGGATGCTAGAAGTTTAGAAATAGCAGATTTAGTAGAAATTATTGGCACAGTTGAGACGGTAACTGAAATCGTTAACGGTCAGCTAGAAATTAGCAAAAAACAAGCTGAGGCTTTGGGAAAATTTTTTCATGTAAATCCGGGTTTGTTTCTGTTTGATTAATCGTAAACCATTATATAATACGTTGAAACTTGTTACGATCGCCCTTTATCCCCCTATCATGCTTCAAATCCGTCGCCGTCCCCCCAGCACATCCGTCTCCGTCCTCTACCTCAGCTACCAAATCGCCGTACCCGACGCCGAACCCCAGCACATCCTCGAAGAAATCGTCTGGCAAAAAGAAGCTGAAGTTGCCCAAAAGCGCGATCGCACCCCGTTATCCGATCTTCACAAAAAACTCCCCTTTGCACCGCCAACCCGCGACTTTCTTGCCGCCCTTAAAAACGGCAAAACCACACCCGCTATCATCGCCGAAGTTAAAAAAGCTTCCCCCAGCAAAGGCGTAATTCGCGAAGATTTCGATCCAGTGGCGATCGCCCTAGCTTACCAACAAAACGGCGCCAGTTGCATCTCCGTACTCACCGATGAAAAGTTCTTTCAAGGCAGCTTCGACAACCTCGCTAAAATCCGCGCCGCAGTCGATTTACCCTTACTTTGCAAAGAGTTTATTATCTATCCCTACCAAATCTATCTCGCCCGGATTCACGGCGCGGATGCTGTATTGTTAATCGCAGCTATTCTGTCAGATAAAGACTTACAATACTTTGTAAAAATTGTCAAGACTTTGGGCATGACAGCTTTGATAGAAGTTCACACTCTCGAAGAACTCGATCGAGTATTAACCCTAGAAGGCGTCAACCTGATCGGTATCAACAACCGCAACCTAGCAGACTTTTCCGTCAGCCTAGAAACTACTACTCAACTATTAGCCGATCGACAAACCGAAATCCAAGCAAAAGGCATCCTCATCGTCAGCGAGTCAGGAATCCACACTCCCGACGACTTAACTCAAGTTGCCAGTGCCGGCGCCCAAGCCGTCCTCATCGGCGAATCCCTAGTCAAACAGCCCGATCCGGGTGCAGCTTTAGCCTCCCTTGCCGATCGCCCTCCCAGCCTGTGAAAGGCGAGACCGCTTGACAAACCACCCTTAATTCTGATAAAAAATGATTAAGTAGGTAAATAATGAGAATTTCTAGCCTGCATCGACTCAAGCGCTACTGTAAAAAAAAATAGCACTCAAAGCTATATTGCATAGAAATATTTTGCCAGAAAGCAATTAAATCTATTCTGTAAGCGGGTCGATCGCAAGATTTAGCGTGTCCAACGCACCCAGCCCCGAATATTCGATCGGCAAAGCAGGGGGTTATTGTACGGTTAGAAAACAAATAAAAAATCGGGCATCTAATGTTCACCTGTGATGCCTCATGCAATTGCAATGGGGTATCGGTTCGCTGAGGTATATTAGCTTTCATGGAGCCAATCCCCCTTCCTTCGTACATTCATTATGAATTGCTACTTCAATTGTTAGAACGCAAAACGATGTTTGCTGTCAGTCCACAATCGCCGCAGCAGCAACAAGTGCACCAACTTATTATTACACTGCGTAAAGCCCTTGCCATTCAAAAGCAATTAGAACAAAGCTGCGAGCGATCGAACATAGCGGTAGAACACCGCTGGTCTCTAAATGAAATTAACCACAAGGGAGTTAAAAGTTAAAAAAGTTAGAGTAGCGACGTGACGTATCGTATTTGATTTATTCTATATAACTCCCACAGAAAAACTTAGGACAATATCATGGACAACAAATTAATGCTGATGATTCCCGGCCCGACGCCGGTACCTGAAGCGGCCTTGTTAGCGATGGCAAAACACCCGATGGGCCACCGCAGCAAGGAATTTGACGGAATTTTTGCAGAATGTACCGAAAATTTGAAATGGCTGCACCAAACTAAAAGTGACGTGCTGAGTTTAACGGTTTCTGGTACCGGCGCGATGGAAGCTGGGATAATTAATTTCCTGAGTGCGGGCGATCGAGTTTTAGTGGGCACTAACGGCAAATTTGGCGAACGTTGGGCCGAAGTCGCCGAAGCTTACGGTTTAAACGCCGAGATTATTAAAGCCGAGTGGGGCCAACCTTTAGACCCCGAAAACTTCCGCGAAAAACTCGAAGCAGATACAGAGAAGCAAATCAAAGCTGTCATTATCACGCACTCGGAAACCTCCACCGGCGTCCTCAACGACCTCGAAACCATCAACCGCCACGTTAAAGCCCACGGTGAAGCTTTAATTATTGTCGATGCTGTCACTAGCTTAGGCGCTGTCAATATTCCGATGGACGCTTGGGGAATCGATGTCATTGCTTCGGGTTCTCAGAAAGCTTACATGATTCCTCCAGGTTTGGGTTTTGTGGCAGTCAGTCCCAAAGCTTGGGAAGCTTACAAAACTGCGAAACTGCCCCGCTATTATTTGGATTTGGGTAAATATAGCAAAGACGCTGCCAAAAATACCACTCCTTTTACTCCCCCTGTCAATATGTTTTTCGCCCTGCAAGCATCGCTGCAGATGATGAAAACAGAAGGGTTGGAAAATGTTTTCGCGCGACACCAACGCTTAATGAAAACTACTCGCGCTGCTGTAAAAGCTTTAGGTTTGCCGTTGTTTGCTGCTGACGAAGCCGCCAGCCCTGCAATTACTTCGGTTATGCCGCCAGCATCCGTAGATGCTCAAAAAGTGCGGACTTTGATGAGAAAGAGATTTGACATTGCTCTCGCCGACGGACAAGACCATTTGAAAGGTAAAATCTTCCGAATCGGTCATTTGGGCTTTGTGTGCGATCGCGATATTCTAGCAGCAATTTCCTCTTTAGAAGTGGTGTTGCGAGAATTGGGTCATGAAGGCTACACTCCTGGTGCCGGCGTTGCCGCTGCTGCGAAACTTTTGGCTGAATCTTAATCCAAGTTATTAAAGGATTTTGGATTTTTGATTATTTATATCTAAAATCTAAAATCCTTTTAATATGCTTGGGATAACCAATCAAAGATTTTATCCAACTGGTCGAGAGTGACTAAACCGTATTGCCACAGAACCATCGGCAAGGAATTAGGGTCTTTATCGCGCTGCCGCTGTTTGTCACCGCCGACACGTTCGGCGACAGCAATTGACGCGGGAGAAATTGCCAAATCTTCTTGTAAAAATCGAATTAATCGAGTGTATGTAGCGGGTGCCATGTGATTTCACCTCTAAGTATAGGACACCATTTTCTGATTTGAACCTGATGTTTTTGATGAGTAATAAGCCAGTTTTAAATTTGTCTTGTTACCGTCGATAGCTGTTAAAACAGTATTAGCGGTTGAACTGCCAAACGTAATGCTGAGTGCGATCGCACAAGCTAACCTTTCCCAAAAAGTGAAAGGTTTTGCAATTTTGCTGATGTCGGCCCGATCGACTTGCGATCGCGATCGAACTTAAACTGAATACCTCGGCATCTTTGCAGCGCGAATCAGAATTTATTCTGCTACCTAAAACTACTAAACCAGGTTCAGAGTTTAACTTCATCTGCCGAAATGCAGAATCCGCAAATCTACTTCGGCAAAATTAGTTAGATATTTCGATCAAACCCGAAACTGCTACCAGAAGTTAAGTTTGCCAATTACCGCCAATTAACTTGGCTCGTAGCATATTACTTTAGATAGGTTTAGTAGATTTACCTCGCTCGCCAGAACTTCCAGAGAATTTCTTTTCGTGTTGCTACACATTGAGGCTGAGTATCGTCTCTCAGGATTGGTAACGAGTCGCTGACTCGTCTCATACCTGCGACCAAGAATCTACAGCTTCCGGAAACAAGCTCAAGTCCTGACTGGCTGAGATCGACATCGTAGCAAATCTTTCGGTGTTTGTACTGAATCTTACATTAATATTCTAATAGATTTAATCAATTTTTGTAAAGTTTCTAAATTTTCGCCGGTATTCCGAAGGCAGGGGGATCTCTGGGCGATGGACACCGGAGGATTTTGTCTGTCTGCAGGTTTTACTGAAACAGTCCGAAGTTTTACTGAAAAAACTCGATTTCAATACGATCGCCCGTTTTGACACCGAGTTCAGCAGCACGCCCGCCCCGGAGTTCAATAACTCGATCGACAACTGTATCGGGCCCGTAGGTAGGACAAGGATCTGCAGTACAAGGAGGTGCAGAAACTTCGATCGCCTCAACCACCCCATCCCGGATAAAAATCATATCCAGAGAAATTTTGCAATTTTTCATCCAAAAATTGACCCCCCGCGCCGGTTTAAACTCAAACAGCATTCCTCTGTCATCCGGCAAAGAAGTTCTGTACATTAAACCCATAGCCTGTTGTTCCGGTGTTTTCGCCACTTCGAGTTCGATGGGGCGATCGCCTATCCGAGCTCTAGCAGAAACAGGCAGCATTTGACCCGATGTTTTCGCCGTCGGAGACCGATCCGCCAAAATACCAGTAGCACCAGCATTGGCGACAGGTAAAGTCGGCGAACATCCCAGCAAAAATATACTTACTCCAATACCGAGCAAAGTAGCTAAATAATTCATATTGATTTTAGATTTTAGATTTTAGATTTTAGATTGCTAATTGGCAATTGGACAGTGGACATTGGAGATTGGAACTAGCCAACAGTCAACTGTCAACAGTCAACTGTCAACTGTCAACTGACTGCTTCAAGCTTCTCGCATCACATAGCCAACACCGCGCACCGTCTGAATCAAACGCTTTTCGCCCTCATCTTCAATTTTGAGCCGCAGATAGCGGATGTAAACCTCAATTACATTCGACTCGCCCAAAAAGTCGTAACCCCAAACATTTTCCAGAATTTGTTCGCGAGTCAAAACCTCGCGGGGATGTTCCATCAAATACTTTAGCAGCTCAAATTCCTTCATCGTCAGGTCGATCGCCCGTCCGTTCCGCAGGGCCCGCCTAGAGGCCAAATCCAAAACTAAATCGCCAAACCTCAATTGTTCGTTGCTGGTGTTATCCGGCTGCAAATACAAACGCACCAACTGCAAAAACTCCTCAGTGCGGTAAGGTTTGAGAAAATAATCATCCGCGCCAGCTTCTAGACAAGCTACGCGATCGTCAACTGTATCACGACCGACAAGTAGCAGCACCGGCACCCGATTGCCAATACTTCTGAGGTAAGAACACAGTGATAGCCCCGACTCAGCGCCAAGTATCCGGTCAATTACAATCAAAGCAGGCTGCAATTCACGGGCTAAATTTTGGCCGGTGGCGGTGTTAGAAGCTACTACCGGTTCATAGCCGGAGGATTTTAAGTCTAGACTCAAGTGTCCGGCGAGAACTTCGTCTGTTTCAACTAGCAGGACACAGGGATTGCGATCGAGAGTAATTGCAGCCATTGAATTGACCGGTGGAGACCATAACTGTTCTAGCACGTCTTAAGGAAGAGAGGGAGAGGGGGAGAGAGGGAGAGGGGGAAAGTGGGAGAATGGGAGAATTACCAATTACCAATTAAGCTATTTGGCATTTAAATTGAAACTCGATCGCCCCTGGCTATCCTGCCCGCCCCACAAGAGTTTAAGTAAAAAGTAGCTTACCAATTAAATGCGCTACAGCTTACCAATTACCAAATTGAATAATTTATGACCATCATCGTATTCGGAAGTATCAACATCGACCTAGCAGCAAAAACTCCCCGGTTGCCGCAACCAGGGGAAACTATCATCGGTAGCAATTTTTTCACAGCCGGCGGTGGCAAAGGAGCAAATCAAGCCGTAGCCGCCGCCCGTCTCGGCACTTCCACCCACATCATCGGTCGCGTCGGCAACGATAAATTTGCTGAAGAATTATTGACAAATTTACAATCTTATGGTTTAAGTACAGACAATGTATTAATAGACCAAAACACTCATTCAGGAGTGGCAATTATCGCCGTAGACGAGACAGGTCAAAATAATATTATTGTGATTCCGGGCGCAAATAACAATGTCGGTGAAGCAGATATAGAACGTCTCCAAAAACTGTTAACAGCAGCTACATCTGTGCTGTTACAGTTAGAAATTTCCCTGGAAGTTGTCCAAAAAGCTGCGAAAGCTGCTCGTCTAGCGGGGGTGCGAGTTATTCTCGATCCAGCACCGGCTAGGGCGGATTTGCCAGTGGAACTTTATCCGCTAATTGACATTATCACGCCGAATGAAGTGGAAGCCAGCCAGTTAGTCGGTTTTCGGGTGAATGACACGGAAACAGCGATTGTAGCTGCCAAACACTTGCAGCAGCGTGGCGTCAAGAATGTTATTGTCAAATTGGGCGATCGCGGGGCTGTTGCTGTTACTGCGGATGAAACCTTTTTTGTACCGGCTTTTGCTGTGGAGGCGATCGACACTGTGGCTGCTGGCGATGCTTTTAACGGCGGGTTGGCTGCTGCATTAGATGCCGGTCTGTCCTTGTCAGAGGCGGTGCGGTGGGGCGCAGCAGCGGGCGCTCTGTGTGCAACAAAAACGGGTGCTCAAGTGGCTATGCCCGATCGGGCAACCTTTGATAAATTTTTGCAGAATTTAACTTGAATTTGTCAGGTGCGCGTTAGTTGAATTTGTAGGGTGCGGAATGCGCGCCCTACTTTGACTTGTAAACCGCGTATTAGTGGAATTTGTAATTTGTCAGGTGCGGAAGGCGCACCCTACTTCAACTATTTTTATTTAATCGTCGTCTTTGAATTCTTTGGCTAGGCGATCGAGTCGGTCGTTCGTTTCTTTTGTAAACTTGAGTAACCGAACGCTCACAATCTTTGATGTTAATCCGCCAGCGGTGGCAACTGAGCCTTCTGTGACTTTTCCAGAAAACAACAGTACGATGACTAAAATACTCATAAAGGCGTTTACTATTTTTAACCCAATAGTCACGTTAAAACTAAATTTAGCTTGACGCAAACGTTCTTGAATGACATCTCGCTCCATTTCTGGGTAATCATCAGAACGGAATGGTGGGTTGGAAGTGGACTTATTAAGAAGCATTTCATTTCTTTAAACTGTACACTGTCTATCTTCCACCTACTGAAACAGCTTTGGGACGATTCTGAAGACGATAGGCAGGAACTTTGTAGATTTTGAGTAATTAACTTTGCCATCTCAGTTCCAGCTAGCTTTTCAGCTTGGGAGGCTGAGATCCGAGCAAACTTGGTTTACTGGCTTAAGTTCATATAAACTATTACTATCTTCCTTAAGTTCGGGAATATCGTCACCCGAACGTTAAACTTCGCCAATTTATGAATTCACGGACGCAGCAGCGCGATCGCGGTGTGATACTGACACCCACAGGAAAGCAGAAACTTCAGGCTGAGATAGATCGGTTGGGTATCACCAGCGAAAGATACGCCGTCGGTAAAATCCATGAAAAAATTCAACTTGAGCTCAACGGCGAAACGTTACATCCTGATACAGTCAGGAAGATAGTGCGGGGTCAGGGAGTCGAAAAAAGCTCTCTTGAACTTGTTTTTAGGGCGCTTCGGCTAAAACTGGAGGAGGTTGACTGTGATTTGGCTCCTAAAAATCAACTGCAAAATGCAGAAGATAGCGAAACTTCCTCGTTTGTAACTGGCACTCCCATCACCCATCCGCGCTACTTTTTTGGGCGGAAGAAGGAACTAAAACGCCTATTCGACTTACTGAAACGCCGTCCCCTGCAAAATGCTGTCATTATCGGCAAGAGCGGCAGTGGCAAGACTTCTTTGCTGGAATACTTGAAAAATATTACCACCACCCCAACAGCACAGTTGCGTCCCGGTCAAAAATCTGACTGGTTGCCCTCTCCAGAAAACTATCGCTGGATTTTCGTAGATTTTCAAGATCCGCGACGGCAGAGTCGGGAAGGGTTGCTGCGCTACATTTTAGAATGCCTAAAAATGTCAGTTCCCAGCCCTTGCGACTTAGAGGGATTTATGGATGTGGTTAGCAGTAATTTACTTCAGCCTACAGTCATCTTATTTGATGAAATTGGTGTAGGTTTACAGCGCTGTCCCGAATTAGATGATGAGTTTTGGGAGAGTTTGCACTCTTTGAGAACATACCAAACCAATGGGAATTTAGGGTTTGTCTTGGCAACTCCAGTATCGCTGATCGAATTAGCGCGTAGCACCGGACATAGTTTGCCTTTTTTCAATATCTTTCGATATAATACCACAACTCTCGGAGCTATGACTGAAGCTGAAGCGCGCGAGTTGATAGCCAGTTCGCCCATGCCTTTTCCGGCTGAGGATGTCGAGTGGATTTTGACTCAAAGTAAATGCTGGCCTCTGCTGCTGCAAATCCTTTGTCGAGAACGATTATTTAGTTTGGAAGATGAGGAAATGGGGGATGACTGGCAGGAAGAAGGGTTAAAACAGATGCAGTCCTTCGATAATTTATTTAATCCTTTCTTTGATATAGTTTTCTAGCGATCGTTATATTTATGAAACTACTCAAAATTAAGTACGTAAAGCAATTTGATCGCAAGCCCTGCAATCAAGCAGATGCAGCAGGATTAGCTATTTTGCAGTTTTTGGCAGCACGAGGAGAAGGGGCAACAGTCAGCAGATTAACTATTTTGCAACACTTTCCCAATAAATCTGATGCTCTCAATTTACTTCTGCAACGCGAATGGATTGAGGAAGTTAGTGAGGGCTACCGTTTCCAAGTAGAATTAATTCGCCACTGGTTTGCATAATCTCTGTCTGTCCTGTAGTCTACGGGGAGATAAAGATATTGCCTGTAGGGACACAACAGTGTTGTGTCCTTCATAACTTTAACTACTTTAGCTTTAACCCTGCGGCCGCTGAATGATTGTTTCAACTACCCTGCGCTTGACTTTTGGATCGATACCAATCAGCCGCACGTATTCGCCGCCGTGTTCCGCCAAACAAGTTTCTAAAGATGCAACCACATCTTTTTCTTGTTCAGTTTTTATTGTCGCGCAACTTTGCCAAGAACCAGTTTTAAATCGGCGATTGTCTGCATATTCCATGCCAATTTTGCAGCCTCTTGCTAACAACTGCTTTACTTGTTCCAATACGTCAGAACTCAGCCGCGCCGCATGACCGTTACCACCTTCAGAACTTGGCTCAACGTAAGCCTTATAATATTTGGATGACGGGTCGTTTAATTCACTTTGCGTTGGCGCAGCAGCAGGGGCATTGGGGGTTCCTTGAACGTTAAACAGCCGCGATTGGTTGTATTCATCTACTAAGCGCATTTCCTTAATCCGCTTTTGTTGACCCACCATCAAACTGCCCATTTCTACTAAATGAGCGAGGCTGAAATCCGGGTTATGGAAATCTGGCGCTGCTTCCAAAGTGTTTACCAAACGCTTGGAAACTCGCTCGATTCCTACTTTGTGAATGAATTCGCGGATTTGTTCGTCATAAATGCGCGATCGCAAAGCGCTAAAAAAGTCGATCGCCTGATCGGCAAAATTATCCACTAACGCCACAATATCGGTTTTTGACAATTTGTCAGACTCAAAAATTCCCCCAACAATGCCAATTTTGTCATCCCGGCTGGGTTCCCAATAAAACTTTTCCATCCGCCCGTCGCGAATCAGCGGCGCGTACAGCGTAGAAAAATCATTTCCGGTGACAATAATCGGCACTCGGTGCAGCGGCGTACTGTCATAACTTCCCGGTAACTGCACGTTAGTTGGATTGTCAGCAATATTCATCAGAGTGGCATTCACCATCTGAGTATTGACAGTATATTGAGTAGTAGTATCGAACCTGCCAGCACCAGCATCCAAATCGTTAATAAAGATGGCGCACATCTCGCCCCGAACCCTAATTTGCTCCGCAGCTTCCCGGTAGCGCAAGCGAATTAAACGCGCCGGATCTCCTGCATCCGGGCTTTCTAATTCCCCACCAGATATCATCACCGGTTCAAAGCCCATTCGCCGAAAAACCAGTTCGGTTTGAAAAGTTTTGCCTTCTCCTTTGCGGCCGTGAATTCCCAAAATTAGGGGAACTCTTACCCCGGGTAAATTTAAAAAGTTCTTAGTGACGTGCACCGCAACTTTATCGAGAAAGTTAGGAGAAATGTAATAACTCATCAGTAGATTTGTGAGGGATTAATTGAGGTTACTGTTACGATTTTATGACAAAACTAACAGCCTGCACCGCTAACCTGGATTTTTACCGTACAATCGAGGTCTGCATATTATGTGTTAAGGAGCGATTCGTGAGTCCAGAAACCTTACTAAAAGAACCAAACGTGCAAGCCGAAGCCAGTCCCTTCAGTTCTGAAAGCTTCGACAGCTATGTAATGACGACTTACGGGCGTTTTGCGATCGCCCTAGAACGGGGCCTGGGCTGCCGCGTTTGGGATACCGAGGGCCGCGAATATCTCGATTTTGTGGCCGGTATTGCTACCTGCACTCTGGGACACGCCCACCCGGCAATGATTGCAGCGGTAACTCAGCAAATTCAGACCCTACACCACGTTTCTAACCTTTATTACATCCCCGTACAGGGCGAGCTGGCAAAGTGGCTTGTAGACCATTCTTGCGCTGACAGAGCCTTCTTTTGCAACTCCGGCGCGGAAGCTAATGAAGCGGCAATTAAACTCGCCCGCAAGTACGCCCACGAAAAATTAAATATCTCGAATCCGACAATCATTACCGCCGCTGCGAGTTTCCACGGGCGGACTTTGGCGACAATTACGGCAACGGGACAGCCTAAATACCAGAAGGGTTTTAGTCCTTTGGTTCCCGGATTTCACTACGTGCCGTACAACGATATTAGTGCGATCGAAAGCGCGATCGAGCAACTCGACAAAGATGAACGTCAAGTAGCAGCAATTATGCTGGAAGCGCTGCAAGGGGAAGGCGGAGTTCGCCCCGGAGATATCGCCTACTTCCAGCGAATTCGGGAAATTTGCGACGAAAAAGGCATTTTGCTCATTCTCGACGAAGTGCAAGTCGGGATGGGACGCACCGGCAAATACTGGGGCTACGAAAACCTCGGCATTGAACCGGATATCTTTACGTCTGCCAAAGGATTGGGCGGCGGTATCCCGATCGGCGCTATGCTGTGCAAATCTTCCTGCGATGTATTTGAACCGGGAAGTCACGCCAGCACTTTCGGCGGCAATCCTTTTGCTTGCGCTGTAGCTTTGTGCGTTTGCCAAACTTTAGAACGGGAAAACCTTCTAGAAAACGTGCAGCAGCGCGGGGAACAGTTGAAAGCAGGGCTCAACAAGTTGGCGGCCGAATATCCGCATTTAATTGCCGAAGTGCGCGGCTGGGGTTTGATTGTCGGGATGGAATTGCAAGCTGATGTCGAACTTACATCCGCTGATATCGTCAAATCTGCGATCGCCGCAGGAGTTCTGTTGGTTCCTGCAGGGCCGAAAGTGCTGAGATTTGTCCCGCCGCTGATTGTCACTGCCGCTGAAGTCGATCGAGCTCTGCTGGCAGTGGAGTCAGCCTTGCGCTCTCAAGCGGTACAGTAAAATCTACGGAGTGGATTTTTGTTATTTGTAGCGCTGCAACTCGCGCAATATCCTAGATAACTCACTTAGTCCAGGACACACTCTTCCTCAGAAACCGGGTTTCTTTCGAGATTCCTCGTTACCAAACCCAATAGTTTCCCAGAAGCCCGGTTTTTTGGCCTAAGTCCGATCGGGGTAAAAGTAAACCCGCCCCGCTGCAACTCTGTCAGGGCGGGTTTGTCAAATTCAGAACTCTCTGTGAAACCCGCCCTGAAAGACTGACGGTGTTTTGAACTGCGATTTTACTAGAGAGCAGCGCGCAAAATTATACTATTAGCCATTGCAGGTGCTAGTTTCGCTATGTGAGTGTCTGTTGGGTGTGAATCGTGGTTTAACTATTTCGCGCCCTTCCAACTCAACTGAGTACCGTTATAGTGGGAAGGGCGGGCGACGACGATTGCATCCTCAAGTAATTTTGGGGAGCTCTTTCAAGAGAGAAAATATGTAATCCTCGTCACAAAATTTTTTTGTAATGCTTTGCTCATCAACTGTATATTGTGAGAGAATAGAAGAATCAAGGAGGTGATGTTGATTGCTACACAAGGCTATCCAAGTTCGTTTCTATCCTACCCAAAATCAACAAATACAAGTAGCTTCAACTTTTGGGGGTGCGCGTTGGTGGTCTAATTATGGTCAAAATCAATCAATTGAAGTATATAAAAAAACTGGAAAAAAAATTGGCCACTCCGGTCTCAACAAACTTTTACCTGTTATCAAAAAATCCGATGAAAGTGTAGGATTATGTCAGTATCACAGCCAATATGGGCAAGTTAATACGCTCAAATTAACGGCTGCCTACAAAAAGTTTTTTGATGAAGGGGCTGGGTTTTATAAGTTCCCATCTCCAGCTAAAAAACTGTTATTTCAGCATCCTAAAAACGTCAATTTTGTGTGTAATATAATTTACAGTTATAGAAGAAAAACTAAAACAAAAATAAAGAGATATAGATTAAGTGAGGGTAAAAGTCCGAATTCAATTATTCGTAATAAATATTCAGGTAAATATCTGGCATCTATACTGAGTGAAATCAAGAAGGCTGAGAACCAGACAACAAAAGAAGGTAGGATTGCTGGCGATTTAGGAGTGAAATACTTTGCTATTGTCCCCGATCATGAAAAAGTATCTATATATGACAATGCCAAGCATTTTGCCAAGCAGGAGAAGAACTTGAAGCGCCAGCAGCAAAAGTTTACAAACCAGCAGAAAAGTAATTCTGAATACAAATATAGAAAAGCTGTGGCAAAGCTATGCGAGCGGTTTAGGAATTTGTGGCAATATTTTCTACATAAACTTAGTTATAAGTTGGTCAGCGATCGCCTCGCGCTCATAGTAGAAAACTTTCATTTCTGGAACGGGATTCGCAATCAAAATTTGGCGAAAGCAAGATCGGATGAGGTTTGGGAAAGTTTTACCAACTTCTTAGCCTACAAGTGGGAACGCAAAGGCGGGAACTTAGTCGAGATTGATAGAGGGGTTTCCAGTTCCAAACTTTGTTCTAATTGTTTCCATAAAATGACCGAGATGCCATTAGATATGGGGGAAGGGACTTGTCCTCACTGTGCTACCGATCGCGCTCGCGAGAAGAAAGCAGGGATAAATATGAAAGCAGAAGGTATCAAAATACTAAAGGCGCAAGAAGGTTCAGCCATTTCGGCTTTAGGATGCGAGGTAAGACCAAATGTTGGACGAAAGTCTAAGCTAAGGCACTCGCCTATGAGTACACAAGCCCCTACTATATTCGGTACTACGATTTAGCGGTGGGTAGTTCACTTGGTTGCACGGAAGCAGCGCTCCTATGGTTAATAGTTTGGCGGAATGCACGATGGACGAACAGCGTCGCAAAACTGATGTTAATATGCTCCAAGCGCTGCTGGAAAATCCTGGCGACTCAGGAATAGATTTGATTTTGAGGACGAACCCAAAGTCGATCGACTTTGGGTTCGTGCAAACGCTTTATTTGGAAGAAGTGGCACTGACGCGAGAAAGCTTGCTGAAAGCTGCAAAATTTTTCCAAAGGGCGATCGCACCCTTAGAATCTGCAAAAGGGAGTTATAAATTGCCCTCAACCGGGGCAGCCTATCTGGCTTTTTTAGCAGAAGTATTGCAGGCAGTCGCGCGTGGCGCTGATTCGCAGCACCTGTACTCGCTGCTAAGAAACAATTTAGACAAACTCGACCAGAATTTCGCAGAACTGCTGCGCCACTGGGCCAATTTGGTGTTCTCTACTGCCAAAGAATCCGAGACTAGGCGCATTGCAGCGTTAATCGGCAATCTGAGCAACAAAATTGGGCGGTTTCCCCTCGGCAGCAAAGCCCACAACTTGGAAATCGAAATTGCCGGTTACGAAACAGTTGCTAAGGTGTTTACCCGCAAAGACTTTCCCCAAGAATGGGCGGTGATGCAAAACAATCTGGGCAACGCTTATAGCGATCGTCCCAAAGGTGATAAGGCTCAAAATATCGAACAGGCGATCGCTTGCTTTGAAAATGCCCTACAAGTACGCACGCCCGAACAGTACCCGGAACAGTGGGCGACGCTGCAAAACAATCTAGGCAACGCTTACAGCGAGCGTCTCAGGGGAGATCCGGCAGACAATCTAGAACACGCGATCGCCTGCTATCAAAACGCGCTGCGAGTTCGCACCCGTGAAACTTTCGGGGAAGAGTGGGCGAGCACTCAAAACAATCTCGGCCGTGCTTACAGCCGGCGGCTGCGGGGCAACCGAGCTGAAAATCTCGAACTGGCAGTCGCTTGCTACCAAAATGCTTTGCAAGTCTACAACCGCAAGGTGTTTCCCCGGCGTTGGGCTACAACTCAAAATAATTTGGCAAATGCTTACTGCGAGTTGCTGCGGGGCAACCGAGCTGAAAATCTCGAATACGCGGTTACGTGCTATCAGAGAGCTTTGCAGGTGCGGACTCGGGAAGCTTTTCCGCAGCAGTGGGCGACGACTCAAAGGAATTTGGGCCGGGTGTTTGTCGATCGCATCAAAGGCGATCCGGTGGAAAATTTGGAAATGGCGATCGCCTGCTATCAAAATGCTTTACAAGTCTACACCCGCATCAAATTTCCCGAAGCCTGGGCTTCGATCCAAACTTACCTCGGTAGGATCTACAGTCGGCGGGTGAAAGGGGAAAAAGCCGAAAATATGGAAATGGCGATCGTCTGCTATCAAAATGCTTTGCTGTTTTGCAACCGCCAAAAATCTCCCGAACGCTGGGCAATGCTGTGTGCCTACCTCGGCCGCGCTTTCTGCGAACACGTGAAAGGGGAAAAAAACCGCAACCTAAAAAGCGCGATCGCCTGCTATCAAAATGCGGCCGAAGTCTACACCAAGCAGGCATATCCCAACCGCTGGGCAATGCTGCAAATTTATCTGGGCAGGGCTTATTCGCAACTGACGGAGGCCGAAGACTTGTCCCACATGGAAAGCGCGATCGGCTGCTATCACAGCGCCTGTCAAGTCTACACTCGCGAAACCTATCCCCACCGCTGGGCTGAAATTTTATTTTATTTGGGTCAAGCTTACCGAGTTCGAGGCGACTTGCTTCGCGCCTACGGGGTTTTTACTGCTGCTGTCGATACTGTGGAATTTTTGCGTTGCGAAGTTGGGGTTGATACAGTCGATTTTGGCGATCAGACGACTACCGCAAAAGTCAAATTAACCCGCACCTGGGCTGGACTCTATAAATGCCTGGTGCAAGTTTGCTTGGAACTCGGCCCCAGCCAACCTGAATATTACGCTAAGGCTCTGGAATACGCCGAACGCCACAAAAATCGGAATTTGGTACAACTGCTGGTTAAATGCCACTTGACTCCGAAAGCCGAAATTCCTGCAGCGGTGCGAAGCGAGTTGGAGTCGCTGCGACTGGAAATAGCGGGGGAACAGCGGCACCAAGAACAGGGAGAACCTGAGCCGAACACGACCTTGATTTCTGAGGGCGATAGCCAAGGTTTGAACAGCGGTTCTCTGCTGCCGAACTCGGACTTCATGCACTTAAATCAATTGTGGAAGCAGTTTGATAGGTTGATTGCGCGGGAGGTGCAGGCAAACGATCCTTTCTTCAGCCTAGCTCACAAAGTTGAACCGATCGCTTTCGAGCAAATTCGCCAATTGTTGCCTGATGACAATTGCGCTGTTGTGGCGTGGGCGAGTTTGGGGGAGTTGCTGGTTGCTTTTGTGGTGGTAAAGAGTGCACAATATCCCACCGTTCACCTGTGTTCGGCGGAAAATGCTTTGGCTGCCGAAAGTTGGGGCCAGGAGTACCTCACCGCTTATTCTGAACAAAAAGGTCGCTGGATCAATCATCTCCCGGCTCGCCTCAAACGCTTGGCTACGATGCTGGAAATCGATCGAGTGGTGGCGCTGATTCCGGAGAATTGCGATCGGCTGATTTTTGTGCCGCACCGATTTTTGCACGCTTTGCCACTCCACGCTTTGCCTTTGGCGGGGAGAGACGGGTTTGAGGACGGTGGGGGAATTTTTAGGTCTGGGTGGAGCGATCGCAGCGGTTTTGATGTAGAAACCTACAGCCTTTCCGATTTTTCTCAAAGTTCGTCTTTTGGCGACGTTGCAGCGCCTGCGGCTTATTTGATCGATCGATTTGCCGGAGGAATTCGCTATGCTCCTAGCTGTCAGCTATTGCTGTTGAGACAAAGTGCACACGGAGCAACTCTTGGTCGGTACAGACCCGGTTTGCAGCAGCTTTTGGCAATTCCAACTTTCACCAGAGATGCGTTCTACAGCAACATTGAAATCGGCAAGATTTCCCAGTATTTTGCCAGTACAGAAGTTGTGCGCCATAAGCCGGCAATTAAAGAGGCTTTTTCCCAAGAAATGTCTGCTAATAATGGGAATTTGCGCCAGCAAATAGGGCAGTTGCCGCATAAAAAATGCGCTCACTTTGCTTGTTTTAGTTTACTTAATTTGGCTTGGCCACTGAAATCCGCCGTGTTTTTGAGGAATGATTCTCTGAGTTTGGAGGAAATTTTTAATCTGGATTTTCGGCAATATTTTTTAGTTACTTTATCGGGTTGCGAAATTGCCCCTGGCGGAGTTAGCGGTGCTGGAGGAGATTTTGTGGGTTTGTCGGCGGGTTTGTTGTATGCTGGCACGTCTAGTGTGGTTAGCAGTCTTTGGAAGGTAAACGATGTTTCTACGCTGCTGCTGACGAGCAAGTTTTATGAAAACCTGGGACGGTTTTCTCGGTTGCAGGTGGGAGATGTGGCGATCGCGCTGGGGGACGCTCAAAGGTGGCTGCGGGATTTGACTAGCGAGGAATTGGAGGTGTTGCTGGCGGATTTTCAACCTCAAATTTCGCAAATGTTCGATCGGCTTTCTCAAAGTTCTCGTCTGATTGCGGAGGCTTCTTTGCAGCAAATTCGCAACCGCAAACCCTATCCTTTTGCTAATCCTTATTATTGGGCGGCTTTTACTGCGGCTGGGGTTTAGTGATTAGTCATTTAAAAACCCGACACTACCAACTTATTTAAAGTTGTCAATGTCGGGCATAAATTCAACAAATTACAGCAAAAGTTTAGGATTTTTTGCCGAAAATTTGTTCTTTCAAGGCTTGAATTTCTTGACCTAATTGTTGCCGATTGGACGATCGCAGCAAATAGCGGTAGATAAACCACCCGGTGTATCCGATACCAATTAGCTCGAATGTGGGTGCTAGCAGGGGGATGTCGTTGAGTTCGTCTATTACGCCCAAAAGCACTTTCAAAGAGACAATCGAGGCTACAATTACACCGATAACAGTCAGGGGACTTTTGTACTGCTCGTAAAAGCTGCCAATGTAAGCGGGAAACTCAGACAAAATTGAGATAATTTGTTCTTTGATCTGCTGGGTCTGACTTGGCGGTTCTTCGGTAATTATGACTTTTGTTGTACCGCTTGAACTGTCTGCTTCATTTCCGGCAGGAACTTCGGTGATGATAACGGTTGTTTCTGGTTCGTTTGATGAAGTCATTTCTCCACTCGCAATAGTTTTTTGCTGGTTGGCGGCAGGTATTTCAACTGCTGCTGCGACTGTTTCAAGAGCCGGTATTTCGACTGCTGCAACCTCCCCGTCGGTTGGTTCAAGAGCCGACACTTCGCCTGTTTCTGAAGTCGGTATTTCGACTGCTGTAACTTCCACTGCTTGTTCGACAGTCGGCGTTTCGACTGTTTCGATCGCAAGTTTTTCCACTTCTGAAACCTCTGCTGCTGATGGTTCAACAACCGGGGTTTCGACTGTTTCAAGAGTCGGTGTTTCGACTTTTGAAACCTCCACTGCTGACTGTTCTGTAGCAGAACTTTCGGCGACTGTTTCTGCGTGTGGTTGTTCTGGGGTAGGAGTTTCGTCCGCGACACCAACAGCAGGCCCATTCAAGTTGCTAATGGCATCAAGCAAACGGGTTTTAGCCGTTCCTCGCTGGTGAAGGATTACCCAAGATTCTATCAGGTCGGGGCCGTGCATTGCACCTGTCAGAGCTGCTCTGAGCGATCGCATAATTAGCCCTTTGTTAAGATTTTTCTCTTTACTGAGCTTTTTAGTGATTTTCTGAGCTTCCGCTGATGTCAGGGACGAATGACTTTCCATCGCTTCTACAACTGCTTGTAAAGCCTGTGCAGCCCCTGTTTGCTGCAATTGTGCGAGTGCTTCTTCTTCGTATTCCACCGTGGTGGAGAAGAATACCTTACACATATCCACAGCATCGGTTAAGCGAACGAGACTCGGGCCGATTAAAGCAGCTATTTGTTCGAGCCAGGGGCGGTCTGCCTCCAAGTCAAACTCATAACCGCCTTTCTGCCACCAATAAGGTATCAGCAAATCTGTCAATTGCGGCACTGGCATTTTGTGCAGGTATTGACTGTTTAGCCAATTGAGTTTATCCCAATCAAATTTTGCACCAGCTTTGTTGACTCGATAGAATGTAAATAATTCTGCTGCTTCCGACAGTGTAAATATTTCCTGCGTTGAATCCGGCGGAGTCCAACCGAGCAAAGTCATGTAATTAACTAAAGCTTCGGGGACGTAGCCCATATCTTTGAAGTCAGAAATCGAGGTTACGCCGTCGCGTTTAGAAAGCTTTTGCCCTTGGGAGTTTAAAATCAGCGGCGTGTGGGCAAATTCTGGGATTGTCGCGCCCAAAGCTTCGTAAAGCAATATTTGTTTCGGAGTATTACCGATGTGATCTTCGCCGCGGATGACGTGGGTGATGCCCATGTCGATGTCATCGACAACTACTGCGAGGTTGTAGAGGGGTTGGCCGATGACGCCGCCGCTGGATGCACGGGCAATCACCATATCGCCGCCGAGGTCGCTACCTTTCCAGGTTACGGTGTCGCGCACCATGTCGTTCCAAGCGATCGTGCGATCGTCGTCGATGATAAATCGAATCACAGCTTGTCGCCCTTCGCCTTCAAAAGCTGCGCGCTGTTGGCTTGTCAAGTTGCGGTGTCGGTTGTCGTAGCGGGGGGCTTGTTTGTTGGCTTTTTGTGCTTCCCGCATTTCGTCGAGTTCTTCCGACGTGGTGTAGCAGCGGTAGGCGAGTCCATTGTCTAGAAGGGTTTGGACTGCTCGGCGGTATATTTCCAGACGCTGTGACTGAAAACTCGGGCCTTCGTCCCACTCCATACCCAGCCAGGTGAGGCCTTCGAGGATGTTATCGGTGTATTCGCTTTTAGAACGTTCTACGTCTGTGTCTTCTACCCGCAGGATGAACTTGCCACCTTGGTTGCGGGCAAACAGCCAGTTGAATACGGCGGTTCTGGCGGTACCGATGTGTAGGTTTCCGGTGGGACTGGGGGCTAGACGGACTCTGACATTCATGTAGATTTTTGCTTTTAGATTGGGGGCGATTTGCTGGTTGGGGGAATAGCTGATGTTTAAGACTTTAAATTTTATTATATTTTGTTGCCGAATTAACAGTTGTGCTTGGCAGGTGCTTTGCCTCCAATTGTTTGATATTCGACTTTCGGGTGATCGGGCGAAAGTCTCCGGCATGGCAAGAGAGGGCATCTTGATGATAATAGCTTGCGGGTGGCCAAGACTGGATTGACCTTTGGGACTATTTTTCACAGCACAAATAACTGCTTTAGGAGTACCCAAGGCGCACCTGATAACTATTGATGCTTGTAAAATGTTTGTGTGCGATCGACGACATTAAAATATATTTCCCTATGTCTGCTGCTAAAACTGAGTTTTCCGAATCTGTTGCGCCCTCACCCGAGTCTGTTGCGCCTGCTTGGCAGATTGAGTTGCTGTACGACGGTGAATGTCCTCTGTGCGTGCGGGAGGTTAATTTCTTAAAAAAACAGGACGCGGGGCGAGGTTTAGTGTTGTTTGTGGATATCGCGGATGATGGCTACAACCCGGAGGCCCACGGCGGAATCGACTACGAAACGGCGATGGGGCGGATTCACGCGGTGTTACCCGACGGTACGACGGTTAAAAATGTAGAGGTTTTTCGCCGCACCTACGAGATTTTAGGTATGGGCTGGGTTTATGCTGTGACTAAGTTACCAGCGATCGGGGCGATCGCCAATTGGCTGTACGGAATTTGGGCAGACTGGCGGCTGAAGCTGACGGGAAGGCCGGATTTAGCAACAATTATGAGCGATCGAACTCAGCGGATCGAGTGCGAAAGTCAAGGCCGCTGCCGACCCAACTCGAAATGAGTCATATTTAGTAAGTGCGATCGGTCTATCAGAAGATGTCACCCGAAACAGACTGCAACTAACATTAAAGATGGACTACTATTAAAGGTCAAAAAAAATGCAAGATGCAGGCTATACAGTCTTCATGGGCTTCGGTGGTCTTTGGATACTTATGGGAATTGCCGCTGTGATTTTCCTGTTAAAATCGGACGGTCAAAAACTTAGGTTTGGCAAATGGGGACTGCTAGTTGCGATTCCGATTCTCGTGCCCATCGCCCTGGTTTTGACATATCAGATCGCGCGACCCTTTATTTCCTCGCACCTTTGAGGGCTGCTTGGAGTCGATCGTCCGTAGAAGAAAGGAAGTCGTTAAATTAAGTTAAATATTATTGCTCATTTTCGGGCGATCGCAACTGTTCCCTGACCCATACTCGCAAAGCGTCAATTATAGTCGTATCATCCTCCGTCTCGGCCATCTGCAAAAATTGATTGATTATTCCTGAAGAAACAATCGGAAAAGCGCCACTGTATTCACAGCTTTCATATTCTCCGTTCACAAGTTGAAAAAATTGTACAGTCTCTCCGAGATATCTCCAAATTTCAGGAACTCCTAAGTTTTTGTAGATAGTCAAGCGATTAGTAGATGGACTGGTGAGATCGACTTCGATGATTAAATCTGGTGGCGGGTCTATTGATAAGTTAATTTTTCGGCCACGAATGCGATCGACATTTTGGATATAAAAACAGGAATCTGGTTCTGCACCTTGTTTTAAATCTTCACGGTTGAGAGTCGTCGAACCAAATCCCTTGCGTTTCAATTTTAATTCGTCACTTAAAGTAGTCACAAACTGTTTCAACAAACAGTTAACAGTTTCATGCAAATCTGATGGCATGATAATTTCTAATACTTCTTGAAAATAGGAAAACCGCGAGGCTCTCTTGTCTCCGGCTTCTGCTAACAAGCTTTGGTAAGTCTGCCAACTGATATTAGATAATACCACCCGTTGTGTGGTTGTTTCTGGGGAGGAGTTAATGAGCGTAACGGTCATACTTCCCTCCCTTTTAATCTATAAAAATCTTCAACTTTTTATTTTGGACTTCCGAGAGAACGGGACAGACGGGGCTCGAACCCGCAACTTCCGCCGTGACAGGGCGGTGCTCTAACCAATTGAACTACTGTCCCTCGTTTTGCCGTTTTTTCAGGCACAATTTCTATTATGCCTATCACTTCACCTTTTGTCAAGAGGTTTTTTGAACTTTTATTTGGAAGCCCAAAATTTGAGTCTCTTGCAGGGGACTGAAGTTGTTGTCGCTCACCAAAATCAGACCTCTGCTACCATCGCCTAACACCGGGCCAAATGTCAACCCCTCAATGTTGTCTAGGGGAATTTTCAGCGTTTCCAAATCCAGCAGCAGGCGTTTTTGAGCGGGAGAAACCTCGCCCAGACGGCTTTTGAGGCTTTCGAGTGCTTCAATACGATCGCCCTTTTCCAGAGAAATCTCAAAAATTCTGATAGTTGTGCCGGTTTCCAGGGAGAAAGCACGCTCTAAACTCAGCAAGCGGTTATCGTCGATCGCCAACAAATCCACTAAACCGTTGCTAGTTAATTTTCCCACAGGATTCGCACCAGCGGGTAGCGGTTCGGTGATGTAGAGAAACGATGCTTCGGGATTGCCACTCACCGCATCGTAGCGCAAAATCCGGCACGGGATCCCGGTTTCCAGGGAAGGTACTGCGCCATCTTGAACCAAGGCATTTTCGGTAGCTGTAAATAGGTATTTGCGATCGGGCGTTAAAGTTAAACTTTCAAAAGCGAGATTGTTACGGATGCCTTTACTGCCTTTGTAGTCTGGCAAAAACTGTTCAGGAATTGCCAGCGTCTTCAGGAGTTTACCATCGAGGGAGAACTCTTTGATAAAAGGATTTATTTGGCGATCGACATCTCCCTCAGAAGAAACAAACACGCTATTGCCAGTAAAAGCTATCCCTTCAGGATCTAAACTTAATTCAGGAAAACCTTTGCCGTTTTCATCTAATAAAGTAGTGACACCAGCAAAAGTAATTTGCTCTTTTTCCAGTTTACCAGCTTGCACGTTAATTTTGAGAGTATAGAACCGCGCCGGAGCCTTGCTGCTGCGGTCATCAGAAATGGCATAATAAACTTGTTTCTCGGCATCATAAGTAATGCCCGAAAGTCCGCCAATTTCTGTTCCCTGAAACGGAGAACCTGTCGGAAATATTGCTCTGCCGATAAAATCTATTTTCGTAACAGCGAAAGATTTGGCTGACTGGTTTACCCAAATAGCAACACTTGCCGCCATCAAAAAACAGACAATAAATATAGTTGCTTTTGCTAGCTTTCGCATTTTACCAATAAATACATTATTACCTTTCTTCCTCTTCCCTTTCTTCCTTCGCGCCCTTTGCGTCTTCGCGGTTCGTTAAATCTAAAAGTAAGGATTCAGGTCTGTGATTGAGGA